>JAEZNF010000226.1 GCA_023441845.1 Bacillota bacterium
GTTGAAGACCAGACAGATATTATTTGCCGCTTTTCAACTGATGGAACAATAACCTTTGCAAATAATGTGCTTTGTAATCTCCTGGAAAAAGAAGCTAAAGAAATATGCGGCTTGAACTTAAAGTACTTCATTCGAAAAAATGTGCTAAAGGAAATTTTCGGTACTTTATTGAAACTTACACCCGATAACCCTACCGAAGGCATAGAACACAGGATAAGTTTTCCTAAAGGCAAAATATCCTGGATTAACTTTAAAACAAGGGCAATTTTCGATAATAACGGTCAATTGATTGAATTCCAGTCAGTCGGACGTGATATAACGGAAAAAAAGCATGCCGAGTTGTTATTGTCCGAAAACGAGGAATATTACAGACACCTTGTAGAATTCATGCCCGCTGCAATGTTTATTTTCATTGATGGTAAATTCGCCTTTGTAAATAAAGCTTTTCTCAAGCTGCTTGGTTTCAACTCACCATCGGAAATTTTGAAAAGAGATGTCTTGAACTTTATACCTCCTCACTTTCATTCCTCAATTGTATTTCAAGCCCGGAATTTACGTAATAAAGGGACTATTTCCCAACTATCCGAGCATCAAATGATCCGCTCCGATGGAAGTGTTGTAGATGTAGAGTCAAGTGCATCACCGTTTCCTTACAATAACCAAACGGCTACCTTAGTAGTTGTAAGGGATTTATCCGAGCGCAACCGCAATAAAGAGCTTAATAAAAAGATGGAAGAAAAAAGCAGGCTGCTAAATGAAGCTATTGAGTATGACAAACTAAAAACCGAGTTTTTCTCAAACATATCCCACGAGTTAAAAACCCCGTTAAGTGTTATTTTTGTTACCTTGCAGCTGCTAAAATTGAAACTCAAAAAAAGCAGTATGTTCTCAGAAGATACAGGGAAGCACCTGTCGGTTATGAAACAAAACTGCTACAGGCTTCTTAAGCTTGTAAACAATATAATAGACATCACCAAGATAGATGCAAAGTTTTATGTTCTGAATCTTGAAAACAAGGACATTGTTGATGTCATTAGAGAAGTAACGCTTTCAGTAGAAGACTACATCAAGGAAAAAAATCTGGATCTGCATTTCGAAACAAAGATTAAAGAAAAAGTAATTGCTTTTGACGTTGAAAAAATTGAGCGTATAATGTTGAATTTACTTTCGAATGCAGTTAAGTTTACTCAGCCGGGCGGCAAAATTACCGTTAGCGTCCAGGCTACCGATAAAACCGTTATAATCACGGTTAAGGATTCCGGAATCGGAATACCGAAAGAGAAGCTTGATTTGATATTTGAACGTTTCATGCAGGTTGACAAGTCTTTGAGAAGAAATCATGAAGGCAGCGGTATCGGCCTCTCTATAGTTAAATCACTTGTAGAAATGCATGGCGGTAAAACATATGCGTTAAGTGATTACGGTAAGGGAAGCGAGTTTATTGTTGAGCTTCCCCAAAATACCGTTTCCGAAAAATCGGGTTCTATTATGACCAATAGCAGTATTGAGAAGCACGGAGCAGGGAAAATAAAAATTGAGTTTTCTGATATAATGTAATTGGGTAAGCTCTAGGGGATTATGGCGCTTTGCTATTGTTCACATTATCAACAGCACTCAGCTCAACACCCTTATAATAGTATTTGATAATTTCGGTAAACTTTTTACCGGTTTTAGCCATATAGTTGGCCCCCCATTGGCTCATTCCTACTCCGTGCCCATTCCCGAGGGTTGTTATACTGATTTTCCCTTTTTCTTCTTTAATCGTGAATTTTGCCGATCTCAAAGAAAATAAACTTCTGAAGTCCGTTCCCTTCATATATATATTCCCAATTTTAAGGTTCTTGACCCTTCCACCCTTTGTATAGTCCAAAATCTCCATATCATCTATTATGCTTTTGCTTTCAAATTCAATTTCAGGGTATTCACCGGTTAACTTTTTTCGGAACTCATCTGCCTTAAATGATACAGTTGTCTTGTATTCCTCACAATTATCTTCTCCCGCGCTGTCAACGCTTTTTAAATACGGTACGACGACCCCGTCCCATACATCCTCCGAATCTTCCGTTTTCCCTCCGCTGTTGGAGTGGAATACGGCGTTTATTATTTTTCCGTCATATGTGATTACCTGGCCTTGTGTACTGTCAACAGCACTGCTTATTTTACTCCAGTTCTTTTTTGATGAAAACAGGCTCCATTTATTCATTGCATCCTTTTTGCTAATAAAAGCCTGGCAGTGTCCCGGATTTGTACATATATCAGCTCCCTGGTGTTTATCTTCACTACCGCTGTTAATCTTATTAATCTTTGCCAATGCATAAGTTCTTGCAGCAACAGCCTGGGCTTTTAATGCCTCAATTTCGAAGTTTGCTGGCATTTCTGCTGCAACAACCCCTTTAACATATTCCTCAAAATCCATTTCTACAACTTTTTCTTCCTGGCTCATGTATACGCTGATTTTCCAGCCTTCTTTCTTATTGTCAGGTGTCTTGACATAATCATAATCACTGTTATCTATATTGCTTTTATTATCGGAGTGACATCCCTTAACAATAATAGAGGGTAAAACAATAACTACCAAAAAGATTATCAGTATGTAGTAAGCAAGTTTCTTCATAGTTATCAATTATTCCATACCTTTTCTCCAATTTGAATGCTATCTTCCGTCACATTATAAATATATTCTTGGAATGAAATAATATGCCCCAGTGCTTTTGAACATAATTCATTTCTAGAAATTGAATTATGGAAAATTCACTTCATATTTATTTGCCGCTTAACAAAATGAATTTCCAGAAATTTATTTTGTTAAGCGGCACTAGCATTTTTACTGTTGTTTAATGCGTTATGTATATTTTAATGAATTTTTACTGCAAAATTCCAAATAATGTAGTTGATTTTTGTTTCGAAATGTATTAATATATTATATGTTCGTTTGAACGCGTGTTGTTAATTTAATATGTGCGCCCATAGCTCAACTGGATAGAGCGTCTGACTACGGATCAGAAGGTTGTGGATTCGATCTCTGCTGGGCGCGCCACATGAAAAGCGGCTTTCAAATATCAACTTGATTGCCGCTTTTAGTATTTCACTCTTAATTTACCCTTAACGAATTATTTTGCTTGACCTGAGGTTTTAAAATCATATGCAAAAGCCTCTATGTCATTTGCTGCCAAATTGATTCAGAGTAAGCAAGGTTTTACAAAAGTGCAAAGAGCTCTGTTAATGATTTGAGTTGCGGTCCGGCGCATTTATAGAAGAATCCGTTATCCTGGTA
>JAEZNF010000283.1 GCA_023441845.1 Bacillota bacterium
CTCCAGGAAAGCTTTAGAGGGAACAACAGCCTTGGAACGACAAAAAGAGGTATAGGGCCCGCATATGCGGATAAAACAGAAAGATGCGGCATCAGGGTTTGTGATTTTATCAATGAGAAGGTCTTTACGGATAAGGTGAGGGAAAACCTGAAAATTAAGAACCTTATTATTGAAAAAGTATATGGTGGTGAAACTCTGGATGAGGAAAAAATAATTTCTGAATACCTGCAATATGCTGAAATCCTTAAAAGCCATATAACCGATACCAATCTGGTACTTATGAACGCTTTGCAGGATAATAAAAACATTCTTTTCGAAGGAGCCCAGGCTACTTTCCTCGATCTGGATTTCGGTACTTATCCATATGTTACATCTTCAAACCCTATATCCGGTGGTGTTTGTACAGGTGCTGGCATAGGCCCGACATATATAAATGAAGTCTATGGTGTGCTGAAAGCATACACATCAAGAGTTGGAGCCGGTCCTTTCCCTACCGAGCAAAATAATGAAACCGGAGACAAGATAAGAGAACTTGGTTTCGAATATGGAACTACCACTGGACGTCCAAGAAGATGCGGCTGGTTGGATACGGTAATGATAAGATATTCGGCAAGAATAAATGGCTTAACAGGTCTGGCAATAAACCACGTTGATACCATTGGAAAATTCGATAAGATAAGTCTCTGTGTAGCCTATAAGAAAGATGGTTCTTTAATAACTCATTTCCCTGCTTCTCTTGAGGAGTTGGCAAAATGTGAGCCTGTGTATGAAGAATTTAATGGCTGGAATGAAGATATTTCAGAAGTCAGAAACTATAACGATTTACCTCAAAATGCAAAAATATATTTGAATAGAATAGAAGAGCTGGTAGGTGTAAGAGTAGCGCTTATCGGTGTAGGTAAGGAAAGGGAACAGACAATTGTAGTTAAATAATTAAATAATATTTAAAAAACTGTTGACAAACCATCATTGTATGTTGTAATATATGTACTTGTGTGGTGCGAATAAGTATCGGCACCACATTTTATGGGCCATTAGCTCAGTCGGCAGAGCACTTGACTTTTAATCAAGGTGTCCCGCGTTCGAGTCGCGGATGGCTCACCAAAACCTCATAACTTAAAGGTTATGAGGTTTTTTGCTGTTCATGGGAAAAGTGCCGGTCTATAGCTTTTACTACGCTCTTATATTATTGCCTCCTCCTTTACATATTCCTAAAACCGCATCAGAACACCGTTTTTGCCTATAGCGGAACTTTCTTTGTTTAACAACAAAAAACCTCTTATATCGGCATTTTTTTGCGTTTATAAGCCATGTGTACTCCTTTTAATCATTGCTCACCTATATTAACCCCGTGTTAGCCTTCCATACTCTCCACTATATGCCATACAGCCAATTTTAAGTATTATATTCCATTTAAAGTCAATAGTCTGATTTCTTTTAAGTTAACCCTCCCTTGTATGAAATAAACGTAAATATTGGGAACATATCATTAATAATTTCAACTGATCCCATAATTTGGCAGCATGCGTTAATGCCCTAAATCATCGCTTTTATACATGCTTTTAAAAAATAATTATTTTTTTTATAAATAATGCTTGACTTTTTACTCTGACCTAGTTAAAATATACTTTGTCGGTCGGCAAAATGACTGACACAAGTGGTGATAATTATTGATGGCCCATTGGTCAAGTGGCCTAAGACACCGCCCTTTCACGGCGGCTACAGGGGTTCGAATCCCCTATGGGTCACCACATTTGGCCCGGTAGTTCAGTTGGTTAGAATGCCAGCCTGTCACGCTGGAGGTCGAGGGTTCGAGCCCCTTCCGGGTCGCCATTATACCTGAGATATGTGTATAACATATCTTAAACATTAAAAGTGCTGGTGTAGCTCAGCAGGTAGAGCAGCTGACTTGTAATCAGCAGGTCGGGGGTTCGATTCCGTCCACCAGCTCCATATGGAGGGGTTCCCGAGCGGCCAAAGGGGGCAGACTGTAAATCTGTTGTCTCTGACTTCGATGGTTCGAATCCATCTCCCTCCACCAAAAGCTTCCTAAAATTTAGGAAGCTTTTTATTTTTTCTTTAGTATATAAAGTAGTAATTTGTATGACTACTAATAAAAGGCCATGGCAGGTTTAAATGCTGCCATGGCCTTTTTATTTTTACTTGCACTCTAATTATGATTACCAGCCTCTTAATCCTTTTTTATCTTTTTGAATGTTTTTTGTCTGTTTAACAATATAAAGAGGTCTTCCTTTAGCCTCATCATATATTCTTCCAATATATTCTCCGATTATACCCAGTATAATAAGTACTATGCCGTTAAAAACCAGATTTACCGCTATTAAAGACGCCCATCCCTGCGTAGTATAACCCAATATAGCTTGTATTATTACAACCATAAGATAGATAAAACCTGCTGTCGCTATTATTGATCCGGCATATGTGGCGAGCTTTAAAGGCTTGTACGAAAAAGACGTAATTGCATCGAATGCAAACTTTAGCATCTTCTTAAGCGGATATTTTGTTTCACCTGCAAAACGCTTGTCCCTTGAAAACTCAAGCCCGGTCTGTCTGAATCCAAGCCAGCTAATAAGCCCTCTTACATATCTGCTCCTTTCAGGTATAAGCGCAAGAGCATTACACACCTTCCTGTCTATAAGCCTGAAATCGCCGGTATCTACAGGTATATCAACATCTGTCATTCTCTTCAAAAGACGGTAGAAAGCTGCTGCTGTAAACTTCTTAAAGAATGTATCCCCTTTTCTTTCGGCACGCTTTCCATATACAACATCGTACCCTTCCTTCCACTTTTCGATCATTTTTGGTATAACTTCAGGAGGGTCCTGAAGGTCCGCGTCAATAACAACAATCGCTTCCCCCTCAGTATAATCCATTCCTGCCGTTATTGCTATCTGGTGTCCAAAATTCCTTGAAAAATCAATAAACTTGATATTCTTATCTGTCTCACATATTTCATTAAGAATAAACGCTGTTTTATCACGGCTTCCATCGTTAATAAACACTATCTCATAAGACTCGTTTATTGAATCCATTACCCTTTTTAATCTTTTATAAGTTTCCAAGACAACAGGTTCTTCATTATAAACAGGTACAACAACTGAGTATATAACCGAATCAGACACTTATAAACCCTCCCTCTTTATGCTAGTAATTAGCTTTTTGCCATTTCATTATAAATTAATTTTCTAAAACTACATTTACCTTGCTTTATATAATGTACATATAACTTGAGAACTATAATATTGAAGTTTGCAAGTTATATTAAAGTGAAATATACCTTTATTAATCATCCTCAGTATATGAGTCGTCATCCTGTTCGTCGTCTACATACTCATCGTCATCGTCATCGCCATCATCATTTACGGACTCTTCATCTTCATTTACATTTCTTGATCTCCTTGCAAAAATAAAATATGCGATACCACCTATTATTGCTGCAGCAATAACCAATAAAACAATTATTAAGCTTTTTGACCCTGACGCTTTTTCATCCGAACTGCCGGATTGGTCTCCGGAAGAAGCCGAATTACCGATTTCAGCTACCGCTATTCCTTCAGGAGCATTTGACACCTCTTCAACCTTTAAATCATCAAAAAACGCTTTACCGGTATTCATATTGCCGTAACCGCCAAGACCCACTGTAACCTCAATACTGCTTACTCCACTGCCGATCCTTGCATACATTTCAAGTAACTGCCAGCTATCATTAGAACCCTTAAGATCTTTTGTCGTGAAAGTGGAATCTAAAATAGACATCATAGCCCCTGTCCTCTGATCCCCGACATTTTCTGTCTTTGCCCAGCAAGAAAGCTTATATATGCCATTTTCCTTTACAGGAACAGCCTGTTTTAGTCTTGCATCGTTATCTGCTTTACTTTCTATTGAAATAAACTTATTTCCATCATGCCCCTGTCCGTTTTCAACTTTTATAGTTGAGCCATCAGGTACATACATCCACTTTTCCCATCCGTCAGGCAAATCACCGCTCGCTTGCTCAAACGACGCGTTTTTAATCAGGTTGCCCTCTGCAAAGCAATAAATTGAAGCGTTTGAAAAAATCATCCCAAGTATAAGAACAGCAAAAAACAGTTTTTTCATAATGATACCTCCAAATTCTTAATAATTGATTTATTTCCTCTACCTTATCCTACCGCCTTATTCAGCCTATCTGCAAGCTTCATGCTTCTTATGACTACTTCATCCATATTTATATAATCAAACTCTGCAAACCTGCCATGCAGTATGATTCCGATACTTTCAAAATAATCTCTGACAATTTTGACATTCTTATGATACTCAGTATCGTAAACAACATACCCATATTCAAGATTTTTAACATCTGTGGCTACAACATCCTGTTTATTTATAAATCCGGTTTTATGCATATCGTCAATGACCTTTTGAGTCAAATCATGATCTGAGAGAGAGTATAATTCATGTCCTTTATGTGTGGTAATCTCAGCCATAAGTGATGACTTCCCGTCCGGGACGTTATTTTTACTGAAATACCCCATATAGCAAACTCTATGAGGTGTAACATCTGTCGAAGGTATATATATGGCGCTTTTGTCAAATAAAGCGTCATTGTTTACTCCAACCAGCACAACACGCACCATGTTGTGCCTTAATGCCCTTGAAGCTTCCAGTACACTAGCCGGAACGTTATCAAGATATTTAACGGCTTCTTTGACCGGTATGGTCAGAACAAGTTTGTCATAAGCTCTTTCATCCTTACCGTCCGAAACAACCCACATATTATCCTTTTTACATATCTTTCCTACCTCGTATCCCGTTGTCACTTTCGGACCGTCTTTAATAATTGACTTTATAAGACCTTCAATTCCTCCGACGGAAGGATAATAAAAATATAATTGGTGTACATAACC
>JAEZNF010000297.1 GCA_023441845.1 Bacillota bacterium
ACATTATCTACCTGTGGGTTTTTTTCCAGGTAATCGAGAGTTAATAAAAGTTTCTGATCCAGATTCTTAATAGGTGGCTTCTCATGTCGAATTTCATTAACCTTATAGCAAAATTGACAATTTGATATGCAAAAATCATCTATATGAAAGAGCAATGTTTTATCATATTTATGTTGTAGAAAAGAGGTATCTACCTGTCTGTATGTTCTATTCCCGTAAGGATCAAACCGCCCAATAAACTTTTTTTCCCCTTTGGGTGGGAGCACAATATTTATTAATTGCGTTTTATATGGCTCCTTTGTTTTTGCAATAAGCTTTGCATAGGAATCTGTAACCTTGAATGGCATAAAAGATTGATCCAAAATCTTTTTTCTTTCTGCTTTTTCTAATTGATTCAACCCAATCATATCAGCAAAAATATCGTATCCGTTATCACCACTAAGTATTTTTATTCCTTCCACAAATAATTCCCCCTTTTCGTTCTAATTCAGTATATATTTTCGAATTATGTCTTCTACTTAATGCCAAATGTAATCAAAAAGCAATTTGCAATCAATGTATTGTATTCCATTCCGTTATTTCTAAACTGCTCTGCAAAATATCTTGTCTTATTAAATACTTCATTAGCTTCTTCTTCAGTTAATCCCCTTCTCATCAATTTAAATATGTATCCAATCCGCTCCTCTTCGGATAAAATAGGAACTTCGGTACAAAATGCATTGTATATCTTTTCTTTTTCTTTTGGGTCGGTTTTTGGGTGAAGATACCTTACACAATCACTAACTCTACACTCTACATCCCTTAATCCAATTTCACTCATCATCATTGGCAAACGATTACCTATGAAACCATCGTTTTTATTTTTTTTCCGGTCATTCTCATAAAGCTTCTGTAAAATACCAAGGTTTGTTATTTGACTATACTCTATTTCATCAATGTAAAATCCAGCAAGCAAAGCTGAATTATAATGTGGCTCAATACAAATTACTTTTCCTCCTGGTTTTACAAAACTATACATTCTTTTCAAAGCCTCTTTAGGATTAGGTAAATGAATCATTAAAGTTTGACAAATAACAACATCAAATTCTATTTTAGAATCCCATTCCATAATATTTCCTTGAAAAAATCGGCTCTCATATGGCAATGTTTTAAAAATATCATTTGCTTCAGAAATAAGTTTTTCACTCATATCGACACCAGTATAAGTTGAGCCATTAGGCAGATTAGGTAATATTTTAAGTCCTAAATATCCTAAACCACAACCGAAATCTAATATTTTTAAGGGATAATTCATTTTCCATACTTTCTTAACCAAAAACTCCCAGTAATCATCGTTGAAGTAGTTGTATCTACTACTCATCAAGTATTCAGTTTTTAAATCCCAATTATAATTTTCCATTCCAACCTCTCCTCATATCAAATAAATATTAACCCAACCACCACTGTCTGAAGGCGGTGGGTTCATACTGCGACTAAAAGTCGCATGAAATTATTTTAATCCACACTATAGTTCCTTTACAGATTTCCTTTGTTCTTCAGATATCTCGCAAGAGATTTTTAAATATGACATTTCGGCATTCATGTATTAACTGAAGACTAAGTAATTTACCCCCCTATGCTTCGCCTTAAAGTGAGGTATTTACCCCTATTATACAAAACATTCATAACATTGTCGAATACCCATTTAAAGATAATGTTCACATACTTGAGGTATTCAAGAAAGTCAAAACAATTTACTTTACAGATATAAATACTCACTATATAAGGAATTTCGTTTGTAAAGGTCATAAATTAGCTTTCGATTCTTCACTGATAATTGCTCTTCAGTATCTTTTATCCATTTTTTTGATAGTATCTTTTCAGTAATATGAATAGCATAAACATCATTCCAGCCAGTATCCGCCAAGTCAAGCAATTCTTTGAACCATTTTGAATTCCTAGCATTCACCTCAGCTTTTACTTCGTTTATTGAAGCAATGTGTCTATTAATCAAATCAAACTCACTATAATTATTATGTCTCTCCATATGTACCTTGATTATATTTTGAATAAACCATTGCTCATTCGTAAAACCAGATATGTTAACACAATTGTTAAAGAACTCTTCATTCCATAATTTAATGCCATTCATTAAGAAATTAAACAACTTTTCCACTGCATCTTTCTGAATTCTAAATCCATCCTTATCAAATATACTGTTTTTTATTAATAAATGGTCTTTTTTTATTTTATTAAACAATCTAGTTCCTTCAAAAATATCTACCGCACTAAGGATTGTTTTGAATGAATCAAATCCGTGCCTCTCTAAAAACGAGATGTTTTTTCTCAAGCCCGTTATTGATGAATAAGGATTAAAGTTTATAAAACCAATATCCACAAATATTCCAGCATCCCTGTAAAACCGAATTGATTCATCGTTGTCCTGAATGTTTTGTAACTTATTATATAGCTTCAAGTCATCTTCATTTCCTGTTTCCACGCCCAAAAAAACATTAATCATACCAGACTTTGTTAAAATCTCCATGTCGCTTTGTGACAACCGCTTATATGTATTGACACGCATATTAACAAAATATAATACATTCAATTCTCTCTCAATGATTTTGTTTGCAATTTGCAACATTCGATTGGTGTCAAATGGTACATCTGAGTCTTCGTAACTATTATCATTATTATTAAAAATATCCACATTATATTGATTTACAATCATTTCAATTTCATCAACAACGCTTTCCGGGCTTCTTCCCCTCCATTTCCCCCAGAAGTTTTTAGTAAAGCAAAATGAACAATTGCCCATGCATCCTCTACTTGTAATTACTCGTGCTATTTTGTGGTTGTTCTTCAACAACATATCTCTTGCAGGGTGAGGAAGTTTGTCCATATCCGCTAATGTTTTTCTGCTTTTATTTGTTATAATTTCATCGCTTTTACGATATGAGATACCATTTATAGCATCCGGTTTTTCACCTTGATTAAGCTTCGTTACCAAATCCAGAAATACATATTCAGCCTCTCCGTTTATTATATAGTCGATAAAACTGATTTTTCTCAAAATCAGTTCGCTCTCAAAAGTAGATAATACACCTCCACAGCAAATGATTACACCAGGCAATTTCTTGCGCATCTCCGATATAAACCGAATGACCAATTCCAAATTTTGAAAATCGAGATTTGTAGTGTCAAATTTATATAAATTAAATGCAATAATATCTGGCTTATATTCAATAAACTCGTTTAACTCCTTCAATGAGGAATTGATACTGTTCAAACAAACTTCAAAGCCTTTTTCTCTCATATAGGATGCCATATATGCCAAGTTTATATCATCAGGATACCGCCGTAATATTTGATTATATACTTCAACAAATAATATTTTTTCAATCAAAACGCATCCCCCTTACTAATATTAATCCTGATATTCTTCTCCAGCCTCTATTATAGAACGATATAGCTGAAACTTCATTTCATGGTAGTACGTACGAAAACCAGTATTATAATAAAGCATCATGGCTGATTTGTTATTGCGTTCGGTTGATAGCTCGATACTACCGCTAGGATATTCACTTAGGATATCTAACATTGCTTTTATAAGTAAAAATTTACCAATTCCCTGTCCTTGATATTCCTCTAAAACATAAACGTAGTCTATATACCCCCCATTATCTTTTAAATAATAATTTGAAAATCCGACAAGTTTATTTTGTTTATTTACGACAAGCGTTAAAGTCTTATCCAGATACTCCCTTTGCAGCAAATCAAAAACGGTCGCCTTAAAACTCTCGATATAATTGAATGTATGCGTTTCACGCGGAAAATTGGCTGTATCTGCCGAAGCATAAACGTACTGAATTTGTTCATTATATTCAGGTGAATAACAGATTTGACGATAATTTTTAGGCAAAACAGGGTATTGCAAAGGAGTTCCGTTCCATCTTAGAGAGTTTCTAGGTATAGATATAAAACCATAATCTTCCAAAATTGAATACAAAAAGTTCAAGTAATGATAATGTGATTCAATTATATTGAGCGTAACAACCTGAGCGTTTGTTACTGACAAAAACCAGTCCTTAAAGTTTTGCAGAGATTCTTTCATTATCTTAAACCGATTCACCCATGAATCCGGTGAGCAGAAAAGCACGATATAAGATCTTCCAATTTCTACATGCAGCTCCGGATCAAGTTCCAACAGAACATAATAAGCTTTTCCGTAGCTTGTCTCATCCAGCAAATATATAATATCCGGATTGTATTGGCTGTACCAATCAACACCATACGAATTTTCATTTATCCATTTCGTGCGGAACATCTTGTCTTCAAG
>JAEZNF010000327.1 GCA_023441845.1 Bacillota bacterium
TAATACTCCCCTATGCCTGTAACGTCTGTCAACGAAGCGGGTATAATGTGTGGGTGAAGTCGTAGCCTGAAACACCTAAACCAGGGTAACGTGGCATGGTTTAATATATGGAGCGGGCTTCCTGAAACTTTATGAATCCGGCTCGTATTGTACTTATTCAACTATCTTTTGTTCTTCCGTAGTTGGCTTGAATATTTGTTTAAGATGGTTATATATCAGGCTTCCATGAGACTTTCCATATTCTTTAACCAAAGCTGTGTGTAATTCCTGTTTTGTTTTTGCTTTTAACATAAACGAAAGCTTAAAACAGTCCTCAATGGAGTTTTTCAACGCAATCTCATAAAATACATTAGCATATCTTTTATTCAATGCAGCTATTGAAGCTTCATATCCTTTGTCTTTACTTATTATGTACGCATACTCAACTTCATTCTTACCCACTAAAACACCCAATTCTGCAATAATCTGAAAGTCAACCGAATTTTTGCCCGTCTTTACACTTTCAACAAATTGGATATTTGCCTTACTCTCCGAACAACGTTTTTTCACTTTGGTAAGTTGCATACCTTTACTATAAAAAATCAAAACAGAATCTTCCTCTGAAAGCATTTCTATACCGTTCAAGCCGGCAGCTAATTCATTATCTCCATCAACTAAAAACATCGTTTTCACTATTGCACCGCCTATTATTTATTTTACTCAACTTTTCCGCCTAAAAAGCGGAACTGGCATTTGGTAAATTAATACAAATTTATTAATGATTATATAAAAATTACTCTGATAATGGTGTAATAGAATTGTTCTGAAACCACTAATACCAAGGAAAAGAGGAACTTTTATGAATTCAATTATAACAGATAAATCAAGCAATGGGAATGCTATTTATTCCAAAATTAAAAAAGGCCGCTAACACCCTCGAAGCTGCTTAAAATAATATATAATATATATAATAAAAAATGTGCATTTTTAGCTTGATATTTTCACTGGATAAGTTTGGTATTTTAGCATATACTGTAATAAATGGGAAGTGGAATCATAAAGGTAGCCCGGTGTAAACTGTTTTTCAATAAAGTACTATAAATACCGGGACTTTTATACAGCGGTGAAGACAGTGTATACTACATGAGACCAAAGGGTGGAGGCGTATACGGCAAACCCGAATCACCCATTCTGTTCCCGAGTTTGGCTCAAATGTTTGCAGTTAACATTTAAACACCAATAAAAAACCGAAGGGCTACCATGCCACCCTTCGGTTTTTCTGCAAATCCTTATGAAAAACAATGTTTTGTTATTGATTATACTAACTATAATACCCGGCAAGTCCTATTTATAAGTTATACCGTAGTCAGGACTTTTTTCTGGCTATCTGACTCTTTTTCCTGTATATAGATTGGTGTAACATAATGGTTGCCGCCATTACTGTCAATATATTCTCTTCCATTAACCCAATAAGCGATGTCGAAGCTTACAGTCGCGTTATATGCAATATAAGCCTGGAGAGTGTATATTTTCCGGTCGCCTTTAACTTCGTAAAAGCTAAGATCAAAATCCTGGTAAGATATCATATCATTGCAAGGATTTGTGATTTTGCAAATGGCTTTTGCATATTCTACCTGTTGGTTTGTTTCAATTTCTATATTCAAACCGCTGTAAGGAGTTGGCCAGGAAGTTGTTACTATAGCCTTTGATACAAATATATCCTTAGATGGAAAACGAAAATTATAGTTTTGGGAATAATTGCTGTCATAAGCAACTCTTCCTGACCTGCCTGTGTTTTCAAACCATATACTGATTTCATCTGTATCTTCGGGAATATCATAAGTTTGGCGCATTATTTCGCCTTTCCCGGGAGTTTCTAAAGCCTTATAGTAATAGTTTTCAGTACTTCCTGATATGGTTTTAAAATAACCTAAAATAGACCAGACGGGTGACCCGTTATAAGTATCACGTATTTCAGGTAACCTGCTGCTGTCATAAACTATTTCTACGCTTGTTCCCGGCTTTAATTCTCCTACTACATTTTCTTGCCAATCCTTGGTAAACTCAATTTGCGTCCCCATATTTTTGTCTCCTTTTCTAATTTGTTTTTATTAATTAACGAAACAATTGTCTTTATCAATTACCTATTACCTATATAGTAATTATATTAGCTAAAAAAAAGAAATTATTCCTTTATATAAATCGGCAATAAGAGATTTTTATTAATATCGAATGTAATTATTTAAGTTAATTTGATAATTAGACAACATAAAGGTATGTAATGGCGGTCTGTACAAAACAATTTTACTACAGCAATTTCTACAGCAGATAAGATTCTTTTTATTACTTTTAAGTGCCTTTGACTTCAAAATATTGGCATGGGGCAAACCCGCAACACCTTACAGTATGGACTGTCTACCAAATAATTGCATAATATGCCGTATTTATCCCCAAATTCGGGACCAAGAGGCCGGAAGTTCGGATCTTCTCACTCCGACCGGAACAGAGAAGCGGCTTCTAGAAACTGAAAGCCGCTAATTTTATGCTTAAAAATAGATATTGCCACTAATCAGAATGCTTTATATAGTATATAGAGTATATAGCTACTTTAAAGTTATTTTTGGGGGGAACGCAGTTTTTCGCGAAATATTCCACATTTTATCTATATAAGCTGTAGTATACTGTTGTTCCAGGTAATGATAGATATATGATGCTCTGTCGGTCAAACGATATATACCGTTTTGTTTTAAAAGCAGCCCGAGTATTTGAGCAACAGAAAATTCAAATCTATACATTTCGCTTATGTTTTTATCCATTAATATCTCAAAATCAGATTCATTAATTTGAAGTCCGTATGCACTCCAAAAAAGGTAGTAAGCCGCTCTTTGCCTTTTTGTAAATTCAAGAGTTAAAGACGTAGGCAAGTTGCTGTTATTTACACGGTTAATGTATTCATTGATATTGAATGTATTTATCTTGAATATGTCTTTTAAAAGTGTTGTTGCCGATACTCCAAAACCTAAAAAAGTGTCCCGTGTAACAGAAGAGTATTTCTCCGTACCTTTTTTTGCAAACGTCCAGACGGAAGTGCGTTGGACATCCGGTTTTTGGCACAGCTCATTCAAAAATTTCAGCATTCCTTTTTTCTTTTTATGAGATAAGGGCTTATATTCATTGCATGCAAATGTAAAGTCTATAAATGGATATGTCGAAATCTGAGTTGCGCCATATTCAAAAGCAGCTTCAATGTCATCTTTTAGTATATTTTTGTTTTGCCCCGGTATTCCGAATATCAAATCAATATCTACAACAGAAAAATCATATCGTCTAATTAATTCAAGTTTTTCCTTAAACCTGCTATTTTCCCTTCCTATCTTCCGCAAGCATTCTTCATTAAAAGACTGTATCCCAATGCTTACCATTGAAACTCCAGCAGTTTTCAACTTACTTAATATATCTGCAGTTATATCATCAGGATGAAGTTCGACGCCTATTCCACCCTTTATATCGAAGTATTGATTAATCTTGTGAATAATATCTGAAATATCATCAATCATTAAGGCAGGAGTACCTCCGCCAAAATAGAGGCTGGTTACAGTTTTTTTACCGCGCATTTCTTTGCAGACCAAATCAATTTCGTTCAGTAACGCATCTTTATACCGTAATGCTAAAGTTTTATTGTACAACTCCTTGCAATATGGGCAAAAGCTGCATATTGATTTGCAAAAAGGAATGTGTACATATAATCCCAAATTATCCAGCCCTTCGAAATCCAATCGGTTAGTATACTGACCATTAAAAACAAACGGTTTTAGTGACCTCGTCAATATAATTCTTAATAATGAAGTTAGCAACATTTCATTTTCCCCTATACATATTTGAGATATGTTTTTAACATTTCAAAAATAACTTTAATATTTCCGCTGAAAACCAAGGAGTACTCAGCTGCAAAAAAGTAACCGCATTTTTCGCACAAACCCTCTATATCTATAC
>JAEZNF010000513.1 GCA_023441845.1 Bacillota bacterium
AGCCAGGGCTTGCAAAATCATTTGTTACTATATATGATGCTGTAATTTTCTGTATCGGAAATTTGAGGTTAGTTGCTGTAATCCTGATGTTCGTTCTTGTTATTGGTGTATCAGGTATTCTTGACGAGTATGACCCTCTTATAGCTGATAGATATGGCTTGAATCTTGCTTTGGTAGGTGTATGGGGGAGTACCAGATACGTATTGGAAGCTATTGGCGGTAGAATAGCATATAAGCTTAAAAAGGTATTGGTTAGTTTTAAGATTAGTGACAGGTTTTATGCTATTTTAATACTATGCCTTATAGCTGGATGTTTTTTGGGGATTTCAGGATGGACACGCAGTATAATTATTATGCCGTTATATGGGCTTTTTTATTTAATTATGGCTTCTGCAAGGGTATTGCATGAAGACTTCATACAGCAGCAAATAGAGGAGCAGGGACGTTCAACGGTGCATTCTCTGATATCCTTGATGGAAAATTTGTATGGTATGGCTTTCTTCGGTGTCTTTTCATTTGTGCTGTCAGGAGTAGACTTACATAAGTCATTGGTTTTCATATCTTTGTATATTGTATTTGTAAGTGTAGTATTGTGGATGATTTATAATAAAGCTAAGAGAAGGGCTGCCCGATAGGGCAGCTTTTCTAATTAGGGCCATTTCTCGAAGAGAAATCTGGCAAAAGGCGAGAGGGCCTCAATGGCCCCGAGCCTTTTATTTGCCGGATTATTATAAATATTTGCTGAGCTTAAGAAGGAAAAATACATTATTTGTCGAATATTAATCTATATTGTCACGGAATTATAATCAACCGATTGCATTCATTACTGTTTTTCAAATTGCAATGTCTTAAAATTGCTGAAAGCACCCATTCTCTCACAGTTTCTAATAGCAAGGAGGATATCATGTCTGGAACAAATTTATTGGATCGTACTGTCAAAGGCGAAGTCTTAAAAAGCCAAGCTGATGAGATATTCAAGGCAGGAGCAGTAATATCTATTAAAAAGCCTTCAAATCTTGAGTTTATGTTGAGTGTTATTCAAAAGATTGAGGGACAAAACATTTACTTTAGACTTCCGGAGGAATTTCTAGTAAAAAACGTTTTAAAGGGCGATTATCTTTGGTGCCACATAATGGATAATGACAATGAATATGTTGTGTATGGGCTCATAAGTGAAATAGGCATAAAGTATCCATGGGTAGTTGAAGTTGTTGCCGAGAAAATTACACGGTATAAAAACAACAGAAGAACCAAGCGTTATCTTGTTAACTTCCCTTCGAGAATTTTTTCAGCCGAAATGGAAAATGGTATCTATGCAATAATAAAAAACATAAGCATTACAGGATTTTCTGCAGTTTTCAAACAAGAATTGGATAGTTTCAGTAAAGTTACCGCCAGTATTCCTGTTGATAAATTTACCAGTTTGCAATTTAAGGCTAAACCTGTAAGAGCTGTTGATAAAATAATTTATTTTGAGCATGGTTTTGAGATAACAGAAATTGATTCTATAAACAAGGACTTGCTCGAAAGGCTTATTTATAAACTGGAATGTGATGAGACGGAATTTATAGCCGATAATCTCAGATAATTATACGGCAGATGAATATTTGGATTGAATTAATGAGGCTTCCGAGAAATTTCCGGGAAGCCTTTTTACATATTTGACACCATTAATGGGGTTGTTACTTTTTATGGAGTGACATGGAGGCCGGGCATTCCATAATTGTTGTTGTCTTGCCGGTTTATATTCTGCATATGGAGAAGTACTTTTTATCATAAAATAAGTTTTTGTTAATTCTCTTTGATAAATGGAAAACAATAAAATTGTAAAATATCAAACTTACTAGTATCATATAGATATTAACTTTATAATTGAATATATTAATTAGTCAAAAAGCGTTAAGACATCGCTATTTTTCGCTAATTAATACATTATCGGTTAAAGTTGTTTATCTTTAGTAGTAGATGAATCGAAATACAGGCCTAAATGGGCTGCAATATAAAGAAAACAGGTAAACACGAAGGATTTGAAATAGATTATGAAAAAATTGGTTATTGGAATATTAGCACATGTCGATGCGGGGAAGACAACATTATCGGAGGCTATGCTGTACTTAAGCGGCAAAATCGGGAAATTGGGAAGGGTAGACAATAAGAATGCCTATTTGGACACCTATGAACTGGAAAGGGCCAGAGGGATAACTATTTTCTCCAAGCAGGCCGTGTTTGAGGCAGGCGAGACTCAGATAACCCTGCTTGATACCCCGGGACATGTGGATTTTTCGGCTGAAATGGAGAGGACACTTCAGGTTCTGGATTATGCCATTTTAGTGATAAGCGGCGCGGATGGGGTGCAGGGGCATACCAAAACATTATGGCGGCTCCTTCAAATGTATCGGATACCTGTTTTTTTATTTGTCAATAAGATGGACCAGAACGGGACGGATAAGAACAGGTTAATAATAGAATTGAAAGAGCAGCTGGACGATGGGTGTATTGAATTCGGACAGGACAGGGCGGAGGATTTTTACGAACAACTGGCCATGTGTGAAGAAGTAATGATGGAAACCTACCTGAAAACAGGACATGTTGAAACAGTGCAGATTAAAAAGGCTGTCAGGGAACAAAAAGTATTTCCGTGTTTTTTCGGCTCGGCTTTAAGATTAGAGGGTGTTGAGCAATTCCTGCAGGGCATTGTTGAGTATGCCATGGTACCTTGCTATCCCAATGAGTTCGGGGCTAAAATATTCAAAATATCAAGGGATGAGCAGGGGAACCGTCTTACGCACATGAAGCTCACAGGTGGAAGGCTTAAGGTGAAGGATGTCTTAACGAATGGCATCTGGGAAGAGAAAATTAACCAGATTCGCATATATTCCGGGCGGAAATTTGAGGCAGTAAATGAGATAGAGGCAGGAGCCGTATTTGCAGTAACGGGACTCAGCCAAACCAGACCGGGCGAAGGCCTGGGGATGGAGGAAGCTTCAAATGCGCCGGTATTGGAACCTGTACTGTTCTATCAGATTATACTTCCGGAAGGCTGTGACCCGAAAGTAATGATTCCAAAGCTGCGTCAGATTGAAGAAGAGGAGCCCGAGCTTCATATTGTCTGGGATGAGCAGTTACAGGAGATTCAGGCACAGCTCATGGGAGAGGTGCAGATCGAAATTCTGCAGAGCCTTATTAAAAGCCGTTTTGGGGTTGAGGTGACCTTCGGCGCCGGAAAGATTGTGTATAAAGAGACTATTGCCAATGTAGTGGAAGGGGTAGGTCACTTTGAACCACTGCGGCATTATGCGGAGGTACACCTGTTATTGCAGCCGGGTGAGCCGGGAAGCGGCCTTAAGTTTGGTGTTGAATGCAGTGAGGATGACTTGAGCAAAAACTGGCAGAGGCTTATATTAACCCACCTGGAAGAAAAAGCACATAAAGGCGTTCTGACAGGGTCAGCCATTACTGATATGGAAATTACTCTGGTCTCAGGCAGAGCGCATAATAAACATACAGAAGGCGGTGACTTCAGAGAGGCCACCTACCGCGCAGTGCGTCAGGGCTTAAAGGAGGCGGAATCCATATTGTTGGAGCCTTATTACGCATTTCAACTGGAACTGCCCGAGAAAATGGTAGGAAGGGCAATGACTGACATTGAGAGAATGCACGGCGTATGCGAGGTGTCGCAGACAAATGGCGAGATAGCGGTTCTTGTGGGGAGTGCCCCTGTAATTACCCTGAGTAATTATCAGAAAGAGGTAATTGCCTATACCAAAGGTATCGGAAAGCTTTTTTGCAGCTTGAAAGGGTATGAACCGTGCCATAACGCGCAAGAGGTAATAGAAAGTATCGGATATGATTCGGAAAGAGACGCGGGAAATCCCACAGGCTCTGTATTTTGTGAAAATGGCGCCGGCTTTTTGGTAGGTTGGGATGAAGTAAAGGACTACATGCATGTTGAAAGCTACCTTCAGGAAATAGATGATTCGTTGGAAGAAACAGCCGCAAATCAGGCTTCATACACAGAAGAGAAGTGGATCAGTCTGGAAGAGATTGACCAAATTTTCAATAGAACCTTCTATGCCAACCAGGGGAAGAAGTCTGCCTGGAAAAGACGCAAACCACCGAGCGAAAGTTATTATAAACCTGTTACCTACGTCAGCAGACAACAGGAGCCGCTAAAAGATGAGTATCTCCTTGTGGATGGCTATAATATCATCTATGCATGGCCTGAACTTAAGGAGCTTGCAGACGAGAATATGGATGCTGCCAGAACGAAATTGCTTGATTCTCTAAGTAATTACCAGGGGATTCGAAAATGCCGGATTATCGTTGTGTTTGATGCTTACCGTGTTCAGGGGCATGTTGAGGAAACAATCGACTATTTAAATATCCATATGGTCTTTACAAGGGAGGCGCAAACGGCCGACCAGTATATTGAAAGGTTTGCCCATGACAATCAGACAAAATATAGTATAACAGTTGCAACGTCAGACGGTTTACAGCAGATCATAATAAGGGGGGCCGGATGTGCTTTATTATCGGCCAGAGAATTGAAGGCCGAGATGGAAGGGGCTAATGAAAGAATAAAGGAATATCAGGAAATACCGGGGAAAAACCGTAATTACCTGATGGATTCACTGTCACCTCTGGAGAAACAGCAGATGGAAGAACTGATTAAGAAGGAAAATGGTTAGTAAAAAATCAACTTAAAAGATGGATTGATCCATGTAGATGCCACCCTGGTGCAGAAAAGGAAGAAGGACTTGATTTTAAGGGGTACATATACAATTTCGGAAGTGTAATAATACGGAAGGGAATTAGCAGCTATGCTTAAACCCTTCCGTGTTTCTTATTATCTGCGGTTTATTTTAATCATCCAAAAGTGCTGCATCGGTACTTACTGTGTAGATGTCTTCTTACGTGGTGGAGTGCAGCGTATTAGACTCTTTCACTTTGGACGTTCTATTGCTGTATCTCGTTATATATAAAGCCAAAATGAATCCGGCAAGGGCAAATGCTGCTGCAAGCAAGCCTGCAACCGTGAATCTGCTACAAATAAATTCATTTGCAAATTATATGTCGAAAGAAAGAGAATACACGCAATTATTTACACAGCCATTTCCCGGCTGCAGATTTTATTTGCCGCGACAGACACGAAAACCCTGATCGTTTACTGCAATAAATGTCTCTAAATATTCATGGGAAGACAACTCGCAGAATTGTTCGCCTCCAAGCCAACCGCCGCCCTTCCAAACCCGGTTAAAGCCACTGTCCGGGCCCATATGAGAGCCTTTTGAAAAACTGGTATTACTATCAAAGTCTCCGTACCAGTCCCAGCACCATTCCCTTACATTACCTGACATATCGTAAAGACCTAGTTCATTAGGCTTTTTGGTACCGACAGATTTCGTTTTATTCTTGTTGTTTTCTATCACGGGCCAGCTCCATTCTCCTGATAACTCTTTATCTCCTGAGTTTTTCCAATACCATGTTACTTCATCTACATTATCACTGCCGCTGTATGTGTAACTTTTGCTCAGCTGACCCCCGGATGCAGCATATTCCCACTCTGCTTCGGTAGGCAACCGGTAACCGTCAGCTTCTTTATTGATTGTTACAATCCATTTTATATTATCGTCATAATTCTTATTATTTGGGTCTTTTTTATTCTTATCTATATTGTAATACGGTTTTAAGCCCTCTTTTATACTTCTTTTATTGCAATATTCAACACAGTCATACCAGCTTACTGTCTCTACCGGTAAATTGTTGCCTTTGAAGGTTGAAGGATTATCTCCCATTACCTCAACCCACTCTTTTTGAGTTGTCTCGTATTTGCCGATATAAAAGTCCGATAGTGTTATACCTTTTCCATAGTAGTTGGACTTTGTGTTCATAAAAGTCCCGCCTTTGACTAATACAAGGTTATCAGTCTTCTCTTGCTTTTCTTCTTGAGAACATGCAATTAAACCAACCATTACAACAACTATAAAAAGGGAAATCAATAGTTTTCTCATTTGAATATCTCCTCATAAATGATCTGTGTTTTCAGTATATAGCATTTTTACAGTTACATCAATCTCATGACACAAAAATAATAAATTTGTATTTTTATAATTTGCATATAAAATAAGCAAATAAATTGAAAGATATGCAAAAAGTTGCTTGATTTGTTTGTTTTGTGTACATTACAGTATTCATACCGAAGGGATGCCAATTGAAGTTATGTTTAAAGACAGAATTAATTCTGACATAATAAAAAGTTCAGGGTATAAAGGCTTTTTGTTGTTGTAGGTATGTATTTTGTAGTGTTACAATTATCATAATAACGATTGTGGAGAATAGGTATGGACAAAATACTGATTGTTGAAGACAACAAAGATGTGAATAAGATGCTTGCAGAGGTGTTGATCGGTGAGGGCTATGAGGTCTGTTCGGTATATAACGGTGTGGACGGGCTTAAAGAAATCAAGTCAAAGGAATATGACATGATTCTGCTTGATATTATGCTCCCATATAAAAGCGGAGATGAAATATTAAAAGAAGTGCGTGAATTTTCGGATATTCCTGTCATTATTATTTCAGCTAAGGATATGACCGGTACAAAAATAGACCTTTTGAAAATGGGTGCAGATGATTATATAACAAAGCCATTTGATCTGGGTGAAGTTGTTGCAAGGGTGCAAACTAATCTCCGGCGTTTTAGAAAACAGGAACAGTCGGGAAAGGTCCTTAATTATAAGGATATGGTTGTTGATGACAAAGCAAATCGCATAACCGTTAATAACATGGAACTTGACTTGACTGCAAAGGAATATCGTATTATGGAACTGCTTCTCAAAAACAGGAATAAGGTATTTACCAAGGCTAATCTTTATGAGACCATCTGGCAGGATGCATATCTCGGAGATGATAATGCCGTGAAGACGCATATAAGCAATTTGAGGAGCAAGCTAAAAACTGCAAACCCGGATAATGAATATATTGAAACAGTATGGGGACTTGGATACCGCCTTTATAAAGAATAATCTTATCGAAATCTTTACGTTTTTGTTTTGCCGCTTAACCTTTTCTAACCTTTATACTTTATACTTAACTTATAGAAAGGGCAGGTGAGAAAATGAAAGAACATATTTTGAAAACCAGTAGCCTTACGAAAACCTATCGTGGTGTCAATGTTTTGCAAGGTGTGTCGGTGACTTTGGAAGCCGGTAAAATATATGGTCTGATTGGACAAAACGGTGCAGGAAAAACCACGTTGATGCGTATTGTTGCCGGACTTACTTTTCCAACCGACGGAAGTATTGAACTTTTCGGCAAGAGCGGTGATAAAGACCTGCAGGCTGAAAGGAAAAGGTTGGGCTGCATGATTGAGTATCCAGGCCTGATTCCATACATGACTGCGCTGGAAAATCTCAAATATCACAGGCTGATACGGGGTATTCCAGGTAAGATAATAGAAAACGAGCTGCTGGCACTGGTGGGACTCGATAATACAGGTAATAAGAAGGCAAAGGACTTTTCTCTTGGCATGAAACAGCGCTTGGGTATAGCTGTAGCTTTGCTTGGAAATCCGGAAATGCTGATTCTGGATGAGCCCATCAATGGCCTTGATCCATTGGGTGTAGTGGAAATAAGAAATTTGCTTTGCAAGTTGTGTGAGGAAAGGGATATGACAATTCTCATTTCCAGCCATAATCTGCCAGAGCTCTATCAAGTTGCTACCGATTATATAATTATACATAAGGGAACAATTAAAAAATCCATTACCTTAAGAGATCTGGAAGAAAGCTGTAAACATCATATTCTGATTGGCTGCGACCAGCCTGAAAAGCTGGTAAGCGTTATTGAAATGCAACTTGGGACAACCAACTACAAGGTTATGCCTGACAAGACGGTTAAACTCTATGATTACTTGGATGACAAGGAGTTAGTGGCAAGAACCATCTTTGATAATGGGATTGTCATTACGGAATATACCATACAGGGAGACACTCTTGAAAACTATTTTATATCCATAATAGGGGGTGACCGTAATGTATAACTTAATCCGGGCTGATTTATTTAAGATGAGAAAATCATCAATGATGAAGGTTCTATTTGGAATCACATTTTTAAGTGCTGTAATAATAGCGGTTGTGGCATATATGATTCCAAAAGGAAAGATTGATCCGGGAATGGCTGAAACATTTTTTTTGTTCTCCGATATAAACATGATAAGCATTTTGGGTGCCGTTATCGCAGGTGTTTTAATATGCGGTGACTTTGATAATAAAACAATTCATAACGCAGTTGCATCTGGCTGCAGCAGGGGTTCTATTTTATTAAGTAAAGCAATTGTGCTCTTCAGTGCTATGACATTTATTTTACTTCCATACATCATTATAACGGTAATCGCTTTGAGCACAGGTACGAAGTTCAGTATGGGGGCTGTCGGCGTGGGATTCTTAAGTATACTGACACAGGAATCCGGTACAGCTTTCATGGCGTCGGAATTTTTTAAACTGTTGATTTCCATGCTAACCCTGATAATTGTATATGCGGCGCAATTGAGCCTTTGTATACCATTCGCTGTTGTATTTAAAAAGCCGGTTTTTGTGGTTGCTGTTTATTATGGTCTAACAATTCTTTTTGCACAGATAACCAGATTAAAAAACAGTTTTCCGACTTTTGAGAGTATTTTCTCTTGTACGCCATTTGGAAGCATTTATACCATTACAAAAAATGATGTGGGTATGTTGGACATAGTTAAGACGATTTCCGGCAGCCTGGTATTTATAATTATAATGCTGGCTGTCACATACAGTATGTTTAAGAAATCCGAAATCAAGTAAAAGAGGGGTTGGTGAAAGGTTTGGTAATTGCAGTTGGAATTTTGATTATTATAGTTTGTTTGTTTGCCCTGTATATTGCTATTCTCCAATGGCAATTGCGAAACATCAACCGGCAGCTTGAAAAGCGGCTTTCATCCAATACAAAACAGCCTGTTAGTCTGGAACTTTTAAATAATGAGTTGAATCAACTGACATCAAATATCAATAAATGCTTCAAGGCGGAGGAAACACTCCGTCTTGAAAGCGTTCACAATGAAAAGAAGTTTAAAGAGCTTATTGCCAATATATCCCATGATTTGCGAACCCCGCTTACTGCCGTCAAAGGGTATCAGCAACTCCTTAGTAATAGCGTTCTTAGTGATGACCAGCGGAAGAAACTCGAAATTGCTCAGAAATATGCTGAGGAACTGGGCCGTTTGATTGATCATTTTTTTGAGTATTCCTATCTTGTAAGTACAGACCCGAAAGTTAAACATGAACGTATTAATCTTACAAGTCTTGTGACAGAGTGTCTGGCTGCGTCTGTACCTTCTTTTGAGGAACATGGGCTTACACTACAATTTGAAGAGGCGCCGTCTATATTTGTACTGACTAATCAGGAATTGATGGTGCGTATCGTCCAAAATCTAATCCGCAACTGCATGGCACATTCAGCAGGTGATGTTATGGTTCTAATTACAGCTTCCGAAAATGCTGTCATATCATTCAAAAACCCGGTTAAAAACGCTAATGAAATCGATGTAAAGCGTTTATTTGAGCGTTTCTATACAGGAGACCGGGCAAGAGGAAAAACTACAGGCCTCGGCCTGCACATTGTGAAGATTTTGGCGGAGCAGATAGGGGGAACTGTAAGTGCCCATTTGCAGGGCAATGAGCTTGACATACAGGTGGAACTTCCTTTGTGCAGGTACAACTGATGAGGATATACTTATATTTTTTAAAGTGTGCTATAATCTAATTGAAGTGAAGTAGAGAATTTGAAAAAAGAGGTTGAAACACGATAAATGGACTTGAATAATAGAAATTATTAAAAAGGAAAGTATAATATATGTTGATACCATCGTATCTTATGAATGAACATTTTGATGATCGTTATTTTGATGTAGTTAATGCTTTGGATGAAGCACAGCAGATATATTTCAGGTATAATAATCTAATTGAGCGGATCAATATGGCAATAGCAGCAAAAAAACCGTTTATTATCGGTGAAACCGGCTTTGGGGCTGGGCGAGTGGTAGTTTCGCTCATGGAATTCCTGGAGAAAAGCGGTTTTACGAATATCTCTATAGAATATAATTCAGTTGAACTGTATCCTTTGAGTCCCGAGAGAATGTTATCTATCTTAAATGCATTTAGAGATCGGGTGGGTAAGGGAATCGATTCGCTTGTGGAAGCATATGGAAGTGTTGATATCAACGTACCTGGTTGGCATTCAATAATAATCCAGAAATCATTTGGGACAATTGAACTGAATCTCTGGATAGGGGAAGCACTCGAAATGGTGGAAGCTTTGCAGAAAAAATGCGATGTCTGGTTCCTTGACGGGCACGGTCCCAAAAAAAATCCTTCGATATGGCG
>JAEZNF010000345.1 GCA_023441845.1 Bacillota bacterium
TCTTATAAGCAGCTCCGGATCGGCCCATTGTTCCCAGTCCGTAGCTCTTTCAAACCCTCCGATATCCTCACCTGCAACAGCCTGGCCTGTCAAACCAAGCGACAGTACCTGAGATATGTTGATCTTAAGGAAATCCCAATCCGATGAATTATCTCCGGTCCAGAGACCTGCGAACCTGTGCATTCCGGCAAAACAGCCCCTGCCTATAATAAAATTCCTCTTGTTTTCCCTGCCCTTTAAGTTGTTCAGCCCGTGGTACGTAGCCTTGTGAAGGTTATACGAATAAAAATTCCACATTTTTATGGCAGCTGTTTTTTCATATGGCAAATCAGAACCGTTATCATGGCTGTAAGCCTTTACGTAGTCATTAGTGAGCATTATCCTTGCAGGAAAAGAGCGCATATCTCCCCTGCTGTTTCTTATGCAAGGCGTCGTCATATCCTGCCACACCATTTCAAGGCCGGTGTCGAATAAGTACTGGTACTGCCGCCCCCACCATTCTCTGGCGTCTTTTTTGCCAAAATCGGTATAATGCCCTGTTGTGCCCCTGTCTCCCCCGTAATACACTTCGCCAATGTACGGATTGCCTGAGTTAAAATTATTCTCGGGGTCATAGTATGGGTAAATTGCATTATAGCCGCACTGGTAGTCCTGATAAAGCTTTGCATCGGGATTGTCCGCATCAAAGCGTACATCATTTACAAAGTAGCCTTCCTTTATACCTTCCAGATAAGTATCATACTCTGGGTGATCCGGATTCCCTGAATTATGCGGGTCGCGGTTGCTTATAATGGGAGTTATATTTGTACTGCATTTAAAGCCCATCCCTTTGAGTTTTTCAAACATTTCCTTTGGATTATTGAATTTATCCTGGTCTATTGTAAAAGTCTTATAGTCTTTCTGGATATCAACATCAACATGCAGTCCGTCAATGGGTATCTGATATTTCCTATAATTATTGGCTGCATTCTCGAGCATCTCCCTGTTTTCATAACCGTAGCAGCCCTGATGATAGCCCAGCACATACCTCGGCTTCAATTTTGACTTTCCTACAAGCGAAGTAAATGCATCAATAATGTCGGGACATTTCTTTCCCATAAAAAAGTAATAATCCAGGTCTCCGAACCTGCTGCCGAACATATAACGCGAGGAGTTGGTACATCCGATATCCACAAGCGTTTCAGAAGGATTGTCTATGAATACGCCGTAAGCACTGTCCTTTCCCGGAACCCCGTAAAACTCCATGAAAAAGGGCTCTGAGGAATACATAGGCTCCCTGTCTTCAAGCGGACCTCTGTTATAGACCTGCCTGTAGCGCATATTATCAAAGTTAAAATATGTGATCTGTGATGTATTCTTTGAAATGTCAACACCGCCATGTTCACCAAACCCTATATATCTTGCCGTTGCCGGCTTTGAAACAGTATGTATTATAGAGTATTCCCCGTCACATCCTGTTTCCTGATAATAGAATACTGGCGAGGCAGCAGACATTATCTGAAATTCTTCATTCCCTTCATACCCATATATGCTCATGGAAAAAGGAACAAATCCAAAATGCAGCTTCATAACAGGATTATCGTTATTATCTTTGAGCCATGCAGTCAACTCCGCATCTGTATTCTGTTTTACACTCAATGTAAAATCCTTCATGCTGTCCGTCAAATCTTTAAAACTGTCCATTACTATAGACCTTGTATTGAGGGAAGTAAAGCTGCCAATACCCTTTTTACCCGGATTAAATCTCAGTCTGAATGTGTCCTCTCTCGGGAACTGCACATACATGGTACATATTTGTCCATCAGCCTTTTTAAGATCAAGCGCTATATATTTTTCTGCTTCATCGAAACTGCAGGAGCTCACATTCTGAACTGTCGGCCACTTACTGTAATTATCAAAAAACTCTTCGACCTTCACAAAACGGAAACACTGACTTGCATTCATTATCACACGCTCCTTTTGATAAGTTATTATGAATATGAAATTCTAAGAAATATAAAATAAGAATTTGTAAAGAATTGCAATTATTATTTTACATTATATTAAAGCATATGTAAATATTCATATTTTATGTTCATAGATGAAATCTACAAATTAAACTGGAAAAAATCTTCATAAATTTTGGCTTTTTATAGGGGTACTCTATACCTTCGCATCAATTTTTATAGGACTGGAAATCATTGCATAAAAATCCGGCAATTCAATTGACAGTAAGAGTTCTGGCGAAAGTTCTACGTGTGGAACTTTTTGAAAAGCTGGAAATTAGCAAAAGAAAACTACAGAAAAGCTTTAAAGCTAGCAGTTTAATTCGGTGGAATAGGTTCCCTGCTTTCTTTTTGATACTTGACTTTGTATTATGCTTATTTTATGTATTCCGTCGTATACGGGCACCATACCATGCACTTTAGGCATAAAGTACAAAGTTTTCTAGTCATGATTCCAAAAATTCCTGCCTACTTTTCATATTTTTTAATATACCAAATTTGCCTTTTTCTCCAAGATAATCTTTAATGCCACATTCCTTTGCTACGTATCGTACCATCGCCTCGGATTGATGAGTATT
>JAEZNF010000353.1 GCA_023441845.1 Bacillota bacterium
AGAACGCTCCGGGTGTTATTGTACAGGATGACCCGGCCAATAACGTTTATCCGCTTCCGGTATATACATCGGGCAAGGATGAGACTTTCGTCGGAAGAATACGCAGGGACGAAAGCGTTGAAAGCGGCGTGAACCTCTGGGTTGTTGCAGACAATATAAGAAAGGGAGCAGCTACAAACGCGGTTCAAATCGCACAGGAACTTATAAAGATGTGGAACAGGCAGTAAAAGAAAGGTGGAGATCTTATGAGAAAGCCAATATTCACGGGCTCAGGTGTCGCTATTGTAACACCTTTTACAAATGACGGAATAGACTTTAATAAGCTATCAGAGCTTATAGAATATCAGATTAGAGAAGGAACCGATGCCATAGTTATATGCGGTACTACCGGTGAAGCTTCGACAATGCCTGATGCTGAGCACAAGTCAGCTATCAAGTTTGCTGTTGACACCGTTAAAGGCAGGGTCCCAGTCATTGCAGGAACAGGAAGCAATGATACGCGCCATGCGATTGAGCTTAGCAAATATGCCGAGGAAGTAGGCGCCGATGCGATATTAAGCGTCACTCCCTACTACAACAAGACCACTCAAAAAGGCCTGATTGAGCATTTTAAGGCGATTGCCTCAAGCATTAAAATACCTGTGATACTATACAATGTTCCTTCAAGAACAAACCTAAACATAAATCCGGAAACCATTAAAGTGTTGTCCGAAATGGAAAACATCGTGGCTGTCAAGGAATGTAATCTGGCTCAGGTTGGAGACATAATAAATCTCTGCGGAGATGACTTTACAGTTTACTCGGGTAATGACGATCAGGTTGTCCCCCTTCTCGCGTTAGGCGGAAAAGGCGTAATATCTGTTATGGCAAATATTATTCCCAAAGATACCCATGACATGGTAGCCAAATTCTTATCAGGTGACCCGGAAGGCAGCAGAAAAATCCAGCTTGCCACATTAAACCTCATTAAGGGCTTGTTTATTGAAGTAAGTCCCATACCCGTCAAGGCAGCAATGAACCTCATGGGTATGAATGTCGGAGAATGCAGGATGCCGCTTGTTGAAATGAGTGAAAAAAATCTTGAAGTTCTTAAAGCTTCAATGAGGGAATACGGAATACTCCAATGATTTCCCGGACATTAATAAATTGCCGGGGGGGCATATTAGCCCCCAAAGTTTTATTTTAAGGATGTGTTATCAAATGATAAATATATTAATGAGCGGTTGTAACGGCAGAATGGGTCAGGTGATAACAAGGCTTGCCGGGCAGAGTGAAGACTTAATGATAGCCGCAGGTTTTGATATAGCCGATACCATTAAAAATTCATACCCTGTGTTTACCGATCTTAGTAAATGCGATGAAAAACTGGATGTCATTATTGATTTCTCAAACCCGAACGCTTTTAGTAAACTTTTAGCCTATGCCAAGGCAAGGAAGCTGCCCTTGGTAATGTGTACCACAGGACTGACACAGGCTCAGCTCAAGCAGCTGGAAGAAAGTTCAAAAAATATTCCGGTGTTTTTCTCAGCCAATATGTCACTAGGAGTCAATCTCCTTATAGACCTGGTAAAAAAGGCTGCAAAAGTTCTGGAACACAATTTTGACATAGAGATAATAGAAAAACACCATAATCAAAAACTGGATGCACCAAGCGGCACTGCACTTGCAATAGCCGACGGCATTAATTCTGCGCTTGAAGAAAAACAGGAATATATATATGACAGGCACTCAAGAATGAAAAAAAGGAGTAAGACCGAAATAGGCATACACGCTGTAAGAGGCGGTACGATAGTCGGTGAACACTCTGTCATATTTGCAGGAACCGATGAAATAATCGAAATAAACCATATAGCAAACTCCAAGGAGATATTTGCCACCGGCGCACTCAGAGCAGCTAAATTCCTGTACAATAAAAAACCCGGATTTTACAATATGAATGACTTGATAGCAGATGAATAAGACGGTATAAGATATTCTTTTTTACGGAATATCCTTTTAGTGAAAGGAAGGTGTCTTTCGTGCCAAACAGACCTGTAAGCGATATAACGGTAACATATAATGTTGCTCTTGTGACGGTAGACAATCTACCAAACGACATGAAGCTGATATCTGATATTTTCAATGCCATAGCACAACAGAAAATAAATGTTGATTTGATAAACCAGGCTCCTCCATACAGGAACTCTGTGAACATATCTTTCAGTATACCTCTAGACGACGTTGCAAAAGCCATAGGGACGTTAAATTCATTTAAGAAGGCCGTTCCCAATTTACGTATTGAAGTAGATGCCGATAATACAAAGCTTTCGGTTTACGGCCAGGGTATGAAAAACCTTCCGGGAGTCGCAGCAAAGCTTTTTACCGTCCTTGCTGAAAGCGGTATAGAGATCAAGCTTATAACTACTTCCGAGGTGGATATTTCCTATCTCATATACGAAAAGGATGTTGACAAAGCCATAGCATCCATAAAACAGGAATTCAATATGAATTGATAAAATACGGATATAATTACCCCCGGGAATCCTTATATAGCTCCGGGGGTATTATTTTAAGGCCATCTTCCCAAAGAGAAATCAAAAGCCCGGGGCCATCGAGCCCATCTCGCTTTTGGCCGGATTTCTCTTCTAGAAATGGCCACTAACAAAAAAGTCCCGGTAACTTTATTTTCCGGAACTTTTATAAGTGCTTTAATTCTGACTCTCCGATGGTTTATTGACACCATCTATCAGGTATTTTTTTATGGTAGGATAAACAAAGAAGTTTATTATAAAACCCATAAAACCTAAAGTAAAGAACGTCATCACTATAATACCGATAAGGAAGTTAAACATTAGCACTGAAGATATCGCCATTAATAGAAGTAATATCAGAATATTGGGTACAAATTTAATAATAGTAAATATTAGAGCGTTCTTATAAATTTCAAAGACTTTAAGTTCTAAAGTCACCAGCATGGGATAAGTATAAAAATTCATCATTGCAAAAATAATTAGAAGGAATCCCTGCAAGCCTACCGTTACAGACATCAAAAGCGTCTTTTCACCCATTGCTATATACCATGCGATGCTTGTTGACAATATAAAAAATACAGCAAGATTAATTAAGCATATTATTATACTCTGTTTGAGGTTCCTCTTTGCGCTGTCTCTAAAATCCTGCCAGATAAAAGCATCTTCTCCCTGCGAAAATCTTCTTAATACATATGTAAAGCCTGCCTGCACGGGTCCGATTGCAACTATGGGTATACAAACAATAAGCAAGCTTAAAGCCATCCAGTTTTGAGTATCTTTATATGAGTTGACACCGAAAAATTGTATAACATTTAATGATAAATATTGTGCAACAAGGATTGCAGGAATACTGAACGCAAAATACAGCAAATTAAGCAATATCAGTTTTTGTGATTTTCTCCAATATGCAATAAAAAACTCTATGATTGCCGGTTTTTTAGAAGCATTTTTTTCTACTCCCGGTCCCGGCTGATTCGGGTTATATCTACCAAAAAAGACACCCATAACA
>JAEZNF010000433.1 GCA_023441845.1 Bacillota bacterium
GGGATAATAATACCGTATCAGATATAGAAGTATTGCAGCCGCATATTATTATTGAGACTGCAACACCGTAAGACGACAAACTTTATACATACCGATAATTATTTTGATAGGGTTGTGTTGAAAAAGAATTTTCGAGACAGCCCCTTTTTCTTTTTAATTATTGTTTATTTATTAAAAGCTGTGGTAAATAACTGAAAGAATAATCTTTTAAGGGAGGAGCACGTTATGCTTTGTAAGGATTTAAAGGTCGTCAGTCTCAATATTTCTGAAGATAATTACGAGTATAAAGCGCTGTTCAGGCTTTGCACCGAAAGCGCATGCATGGATGTGGATATGGAGAAGCTTTCGGAAAACGGGATTCTTGAAGAAATCAAAAAAAGCTTTTCAATTGATGAATCTATAGATGAGATACGGAAGATCATCATGGATAAGGTAATGGAAGCTGCCAAATTGGAATCAACGATCTCGGAAGGTGAAAACTGCTGCAAGGAGACGGAAGACAAGAAACTTAGAAGAAGTATTGATTCATTAAGTATGTCTTAACGGAATACATATATTCCTGAGAATTAAATCATATTTTAAGGAGGATATTTATAAATGTCAACATACACTATTATGGCAGTAACGGTAAATTACCGTTCTCAAAATGCTACAAGTATCCAGAATTTATTTACGAAGTACGGATGCCTTATAAAGGTCAGATTGGGTTTGCATGAAGCAGGAGATGTTTGCTCCGAAGTCGGATTGATTATATTGCAGCTGACAGGAGATAAGGGCGAAATTGAGGCGTTTAAAAACGAGTTGAATGCGGTAGACGGTATTAAAGCCAATACAATGGAGATATAGGTTGGGGTTGGAGTTTTAACCGGTATTTGAAGATGTAAGCGCAAAGATGTATAATGGTGGCACAGGAGAAATTTTCTGACCACCGTTTGTTTGTGGGGAGATTCAGGGTCTATTGACTAACAAGATATCTTCTGATACTATTTTTATGCAGATAAGGTCTTAATAGATTAATGTTTTATAGGGTTCCGCAGTTTTAAATAATAGCTGGTCCGGTCCAAGATAAAACGCATAGTTTACACTATGTTCACGGAGGGATAAAAGCCCGGGAGATATTTAATAATATCTCTACGGCTTTTTTATTTATATATTTAAATTTAACAGGAGCGTGAAATTTATGAAATGGTTAATGTTAATTGTTGCAGGTCTATTGGAAATGGGATGGGCTATAGGTTTAAAGTATTCGCAGGGATTTACAAAACTTATACCTAGTATATTTACGATACTGGGTATGATAGCAAGTTTCTATTTTTTATCGCTGGCATTAAAGAATCTTCCCTTGGGGACCGCATATGCAATTTGGACTGGAATTGGTACAGTTGGTACTGTAATTTCAGGGATAATATTATTTAAAGAGCCTATTGATATAATTAGACTAATTTGTATTGGGTTTATAGTAGTCGGAATAGTAGGGTTAAAGGTTGTATCTCCTCATTAAATCAGTATTTTTCCTAAAACGCTAACTTTAGTAAAAAACCTTAACTGCCCAAAACCATTATTCCCGTAGCATCGCCATTTACTGACGGCCATTCATACCTTTCCTCAATATTTCCTACCTTTGAAAGCGAAACTATCATAACTTTCTTAGAGGAATCAGCTTTTAAGAATACTTGATTGCTACAGTTGGTCAGACGGGGTGGTAAGCCTGGAAAGGTGCACAAACAAGGGAAAGGAACCGGACCTTATGAAGAGGGAAAACCTTCTTATGCTTAATGTGAAAAGGATGATACTTGACCTGTTGCAACGCAATAACCTGTCTGTTAACGATATTCATAAGTATGTGCCTCAGACCATTCATTATTTGCTCTACAGAATGTATGCCAAAAGTATCAATGTGAAACTGGACAGGTTTTTTCTAGACAATATACCAAAGGGCGGTCATTTAGGAGATGTGGACAGTATAAGAAATCTGAAGGATGCATTTTTAAAATACAATGAAACCAAAGGCAGCAAATACATGCTGTTTACTTTAGGAGATAAATGCTGGATGGCTCGCCGTTTCCATCAGGGAAAATGAAAGTTCTTCCGTCTTTAAGCTATTGTAATTTTTTGATTACCAACAACGTGGTTCTGGCTCAGAAATATTACAGGGATGGTATGTCAAAAACCGTCAAGGAAAAGGATGAGAGCGCATTGGAGATAATAAAGCATGCATTTAAGTATCGGGATGTTATCGCCATTGATTCACTACCGCTAAATTTATATGGCGGCGGTATACACTGCAATACACGGCATGTTCCGTTGGGCAAGTATTTCATATAGATATTTGTGTGATATAATCTGCAGGATTGATTTGCTTGATAACATCAGGATTGGTTATAAAAGTCCGACAATACAAATAGGATAAATATTTTTTTGCCAAAGGCATTGATAAAACTAAAAATTACCTTCAACACCTATATGGGTACTGCTTGTTGTATGAATAGTTTTGAAGATATTTACATAAGCACAAAGGTTTACACAAAATTAATATATAGTTAATTTTAACTTAAATATCATATTTTATTCTATATTTAACTTCTATTATACTTTTCTTAATTAGTAGTAAAGGCTCATCAATGAGCTGAAAAATACTCTCCTAGAAACCCTCCGGCAAACGGGGGGGTTTTGCATATACTCGCAAAGGAAAAATTAACCATTATTTAACTTTAATTTCATTACGGGTTAATACAATAAAGATAAAATTTCTGTAAAATATATTATCAGGAGGCGTTTATTATGTTTAAAGCGAAATCAATTGCAGTTATCATGGCCATAATTTTGTTTGCGTCTGCTTTTTGCAGCGTTACTCCTGCAACACCGGTAACCTACAATGTCTATTATGGCTCGCTTCACAATCATACCAATGTATCCGATGGAACAGGAACACCCAGTCAGGCTTATGCATACGCAAGAGATATTGCCGGGCTCGATTTCTTCGGTATTGCCGATCACGCTGAAAGCATAAGCTCAACAGAATGGACTACTATAAAAAATACCGCAAACAGCTATAATCAGGACGGGACTTTTGTTGCATTCCATGGATTTGAATGGTCGCATTCAACCTATGGTCATGTAGCTGTAATTAATACAACCGATTACTGCAAAAGTTCTAGTGCAGCGTGGCGTAATTGACTTTACAATTGCATAAATATAGGCCGAGTGTATTATTTTGCACAATTAAATTACACACATTTCCTTTAAATGCTTACCATATATAACCACGCAACTTTTATAC
>JAEZNF010000446.1 GCA_023441845.1 Bacillota bacterium
CAACGTGTACTGTAAATGTAATTAATCCTGAAATAAGAGTGAGTATAGAACCGTTAAATGTAAATATAGTGGTTGGAGAAGAAAAAACGCTTACTGCGAAGGTGACAGCTGATGAGAGTATACCGGAAAACATAATAACAAGAGATGTAATATGGTCCTCAAGTGATCCAACGGTGGCAACGGTTGACGAGAATGGTAAGGTTTCAGCTAAGAAGAAAGGCACTGTAGTTATCACTGCCAGAAGCAGCTATAACAGGGCAATTGCAGCTACATGTTCGGTTGTTGTTATGCCGATTAAGGTAACCAGAGTACAATATAAGAGCATGTCAAGTAACACGTTATATGATAGTATTGCAATTGTAATGGATACATTTAGTGAAGAGACTATAAAAGCTATTGCATTACCAACTAATGCTGAAAACAGAAACGTAACGTTTGAATCAAGTGATACCAGTATAATTAGAATAATTACTAACCCTGAGTATAAAAACGGATTCTATGAAGTTAAGATTATGGCTCTGGCCCCAACAACCGGCAGTAATACTGTAAAGGTATATGCCAAAAGCCAAGAGGATAACAGAATACAAGCTACTTGCTACATAACAGTAAATAAAGTTCCCGTATCCTCATTTACTCGTGTAAGTGGAGAAGAACAGGCAACTACAGTAGGTAACGAATTAACTCTGGAGGTAAAGGTAGGACCTAATAATGCATCAAACAGGGAAAACATAACATGGGAATCGTCCAACAGTAATTATGTAAGTTTAGAAGCCATTTCGGGAACCAATATGAAATGTAAAGTCAAAGCTAAAGCAATAACTTCATCTCCTGTAACTGTAACTGCTAAACTGGTAGACGGAGGCGTGAAAAAAACAGTTTCGTTCAAGATTTCTGTTGCAGCGGCTGGTACGGTAATAATATACCTGCCCGATGGAAGCTCTGGCCTTGGAACACCTTTGCCTACAACTACACCTACCCCTACGCTGAAAGTTACTCCTACGCCTACAAAAACTGCAACACCAACTGCCACGCCAAAGGTTGCTGTTAAACCTGATAATACTAAACCGGGCGCAAACGGTATTTCTGATTATAAAGATATAAAAGGCCATTGGGCATATAACGACTTTGAATTACTCCTCGGCAAGGGTATAATAGGCGGCTATCCGGATAAAACATTAAAGCCGAATGCTGAAATAACCAGAGCTGAGATATCCAAGATAATTGTAATGGCCGCAGGATATCAACCTTCGGATAACACAAACCTGACCTGTGCCGATAAAAACGCAGTTCCTGAGTGGGCGAGGCCTTATGTCAAAACAGCTATGAATGTCGGAATAATGAGCGGCTTCGAAGACAATACCTTCAGGCCAGGCAACAAGTTGACAAGAAAAGAAATGGCAGTAATAATTATGAAGGCTTTTGCGTATGAAGTTCCGAGTAATGGAAAACTGGACTTTAAAGATGCAGGTAAGATTCCTCCTTGGGCAAAGGATTATGTCGCAAAAGCAGTTGAGATGGGAATCATTAAAGGATACAGCGACAAGACCTTTAAACCGGATAAAACCATTACAAGAGCCGAGGTTGCTGCAATGATAGCAAGGTGTATTAAATAGAATAGTCAAGTATAATTAAATAGTATCATACAAAGGTCAAGCCTGGTAGTTAATACCGGGCTTGACCTTTATTGTCGAATGACAGAATTTATTTTACCTAATGGAAAAATTCTTTGTTTGGTGATAAAATAAAGATAGAATTATGATAATAAAAATGGGGAGAGATAGTTATGATTCAAATTAGACCTGTATCAGATTTAAGAAATAAGTTTCCTGAAATTGAAGAGATCGTTGTAAAGGAAGGCCAACCAGTATATTTAACAAAGAACGGCTATGGGTCAATGGTAGTATTAAGTCTTGAGAAATATGCGGAATTAATTGATGATATAGAACTAAAATTAGATGAAGCTGATAGGGAAGCGGAATTAACTGACGCAAGATATACGCATGATGAAGTATTTTCAAGGGTGAGGTCAAGAATAAATGCTGGAAAGTAAGTATTCACTGAGATATATTCCTAGATATGAAGAGGATCTTAATAAAATTGTTGATTACATTGTGTTTAAACTCCATAATCCGGATAGTGCAATAAAGCTTATTGATAAAATTGAAGATGCAATATTAAAAAGGTTGAATTGTCCATTAGCTTTTGAACCGTTCCAGTCAAACCGAAAAAGGAAGAATCTTTATTATCGAATTTATGTAGATAATTTTGTAATTTATTATGTGTTTATTGGGAAAGTAATGGAAGTTCGAAGAATATTGTATAAAGGTAGAAATGCAGGCAATCTAATAAAATAGAGAGAGTATTATTTAACTTTACCTATCCTAGTGTTTATGCGCGTAAATTCGACAATTTATCTTTGATTTGAGAGCCGACGACTTCACGCTTTTTGCAGACAAAGGGATATTGGTTATGATTTATGCCTGCAATGGATTTTTGCAATATTGTACATTTTGCATTTGCAACTTTGTACATTTTTATTTTACACTAAGTATCTCTTAAATTAAAAGTATATACAGAAGTTAGGCATGATTTAATATTATACCTAAAAAAGAATACCAATATGTCAATAAGGGAAATTGGAAATATATTAAATATTAACAGGGGAAGTTGAACGTCAAAAAGCATGACAAAGAACCGTCCCCTGTCACGCGTCAGCCTAGCTTATTAACCGTCCCCTGTCACGCGTCAGCCTAGCGTAGGCAAATTATCCAGATTGTCCTTTACAGTACCGTTTGGATCGCTCCTCAAATATTCTCTTCCGTTTTTTGCCCTGCTGACATTAACTCCTGCTATCAAGCCATCCTTAGCCATGGTGATAGCCTCGTTTATTGAGTATACATTTCCGTTTTCAAGCATCACATCGGTAATGTCTCCTTCATTGTTTTTCCTGACCTTTATTATTGTTGTCTTCATTACGCATCCCTCCTAATGTTATTATGCATTATTTTTTATTCTTTATAAATTTCTGAGTTATTTATTCCACTTTTTGCGATATAATGATTCTAAAACGAAAGTTTACAGAAGAGGGGATATATATGAAAATAAAATACTTTGGACATGCATGTTTTTTGCTAACTTCAAGTTCCGGTGTAAAAATACTTACCGATCCTGTTGACCAAGAAACAGGTTACATATTGCCTGAGATAGAGGCGGATATTGTTACAACAAGCCATGGCCATCACGATCACTGTTATATGGACACGGTTAAAGGAAAGTTCGAGCAAATAATGAAATCAGGCAGCTACAAAAAGCATGGGATTGATATAATAGCTGTTGATACCTTCCACGACGAGAAAAAGGGAGCGCAAAGAGGCTCAAATTTGGTATTTGTATACGATATTGACGGTATCAGAGTTTGTCACTGCGGAGATTTGGGGCATGTATTAACTGAAAGCCAGCTTGGAGAAATAGGAAAAGTTGATGTGTTGCTCCTGCCGGTTGGAGGAGTCTATACCGTAAACTACAAGGGTGCCCATAAAATAAAGAATCTACTAAAGCCAGGGATTACAATTCCTATGCACTATAAAACAGAATCTCTTACCTTCAAGCTGGATAGTGTGGATAAATTCATATCCGGGACCGATTATAGGATATTACAAAACTGTGAAATTGAATTGAACAGGGAAGATATGGTGAAATATCCTGAAATACTGGTTTTGAATTATTCAAAATAATATAAGAGGGTTATAAAAGGAATTGAGGAAATAGCCGATATAGAAAATACGGCTATTTCTTTTTTATTTAATGCCACAATTACTAAAAAGCATTACGAAATTATATAACATGAGAGGTTGAGTGACATGGCCGACAAATACCGTTATTCCCGAAGAAAAAAATTTTCAATATTGCTTGCCCTGATGCTTTGCATCACTTTTACTTGCTCTTCGAAGGCTGAAACCAGGGAAGTGCCGGAGGAAATATATAAGGGCATGGATAACGCTTCCATCATATTGAACAACATATCCTATAATGATGTCAATAATACATGGGCTAAAGAAGCGGTGTATGAAACCGGGGCATTAGGCATAATGAAAGGTTACGGGGACAGGTATTTCGGGCTGCCCATAACAATTTCAAAAGAGCAGGCTATTGCAATAGCTTATAGAGCTGCAGGAAGGGAAGCAGATGCTCAGATAGCTGCGGAAGCCCTTGATAATGCAAGACAGGCTGTCGATAAAAAGAAAAATGCCATCAGCATGTGGTCCGACGGTTATTTGCAGCTGGCTGCCAATGAAGGCCTCATAACCACCCAGGAACTGAATGACGCATTCAATAAAGACCAGACAACACTGATTCCGGGGATTAGTTTTATAAGGACTGAACCTGCCAAGAGGCAGGATATGGCTGTGTGGATTGCCATGGCATTAAAGCTGCAGCCTGTATATGGGCAGAACAATATATTCAACAGCTATAATGACTGGAAAGATGCTGATCCCATAAAGATTCCATATATTGAGGCTGCATTGCAGAATAAAATTATGAACGGCAACGGAGCCGGCAGCTTTAATCCAACAGGAAAGGTCACAAGGGAGCAGGCTGCACAAATTATAGAAAATGCCGAAAATGTCATACTTCCCATTATGAAGTATCAAATCAAAACAGGGACAGTTGAGGGAATATCCGGTTCGGTAGACTATTCACAGGGCGAAAGAATAACGACAAATACCTTTAACGTGAGAAACAGCAACGGCAAGCTGCACAGGCTTGATACACAGTATCTTTCTGCTAATGTTGACAGCGGCATGAACGAGCAGGCAGGAGTGCCTTTGCAGGGGACAGAGAAGGATTTTATTGTATATAAGAACGGTCAAATAGGAAAGAGCCAGCTGTTAAAACAGGGGGACAGGCTGAAATATATTGTGGATGACGCTAAAAATATAAGGTTTGTAAAGGTTATATCGAGTGTAAACGATACAAAATATATTGCCGCTCAAATAAACAGTATTGATCGGCAAAATCTTACATTGAATGTTACGCAGCTTTTAAAGCTGGATTATCCGGATATGAGTGATATAAACCTTTTAAACAATGAAAGCAGCCTTATAAATGTTTCGTACAGGTACAGCAATACTGCGGAGGTTATATTGGAAGGCCAAAAGTCAGGTATTAATGATGTTAAACCCAATTCTACCGTTGTTTTGACAATCCGCGACGGTATGGTAATTTCCATCACCAGTGCCGATATAGAGCTTGACGGTGAAAAAAGAGTTGTAAAAGGTATAGTAGAGGATAATAATCCCCAGCTTGGTTATATAACCCTGTATGGAGAAGGTATACGTGAAGGCTCCTTAAGCAGCCCGAACGTACTGCGGACATACAGCTATGCGAATCAAAACGGAACAAAAGTATACAAAAACGGTAAGAAGGCTGAGGTAGGAGATGTGGAACCCGGAGACTCGGTTTTTATAAAGCTTGATGAAAACATGAATGTTTTAGATATCAGTGCAGCGGACAATTATGATTTAAGGTATGGGAAAATTGTTTCAAAAAGGCCTGCAAGCATTGCGGTGGAGTTTGAAAACGATGTACAGCAGGTGCTGCCTGTCGACGGCAGTATCCCTGTGGTTAAAGGAGGCAATGTTGTAGGCTATGATGCCTTAAGTGACGGTGACAGGGTCAAACTGCTGCTTAATGTTACCGACAAGCAGGTTAAGGTAAAAGAGATAACAATAGAGGCAAACCGGCACACGGTAAAAAACATTTATAAAGGAAAGGTCGCCTATATTGATGATGTTACAGGCAAAATTGTGGTTATGAATCTGGAAATGCTTGATAAAGGCCAATGGACGAGAACCGACAATATCGGAGTTACAGAAATAGGCTTGAAAGACGGGTACAAGATATATAAAGGAGATACACAGACCGACATTTCCAATGTAAACAGAAACCTGAAAAACAAGGAAGCCTATATAGCTTCCGAAAACGACTACGGCAAGGAAGAGAAGGCCTCTGTAGTTGCATTCAGAAATGAGGACGACACCGAAACCGTTATTGATGACAGTATATCAAGCACACAGTCAGGTACAAACGAATTTGGACTGACTAAAAACACTCAAAATATCAGGTACGGACAGGGAAGTATTATTATAAAGGACGGTAAGATAGTTGCAGGAGGCAGTATATCGTCGGATGACCTTGCGTATATAGTTGCAAACAGGAATAATGACGACGGCAAATATTACGCCGGGGTTGTACAGATAAGTGAAAGGCAGCAAAACAACCTTGTGGCTGTTTACAGGGGCAGGATCAAAAGCATAAATGATAACAGGGATTTTACCGTAGAATCGTACTCGCAGTTAAAGGGTACAAATTGGGAGTATAACAATACACCAAAGACGTTTAAGATTACGTACGATACAAGGATTCTAGGAGACTCCGGTATTATTGCGCAGCGCGGTTTTGTAGGCTATGGCGACAGCAGCTACATAGGAAGAAGTGTTTATGTGCTTGCCGATGACATAAATGCTGTTATAGTGAGTACGGCGCCTTTTGGTCCCGATGGGACTAATGTAAAAGGCAAAGTTTATGAAATTACGGGCGGAAGTATTGGAGAGGACGGCAATGTAATTGAAGAACCTACAGGCATCAAACTCAGGGATGCGAAGGTCTACGACACAACAAAATACATATGGGCTGACAGCAAGGATATTACACTCAGCATACTTAAAAACAGCGTGATTCTCAAAAACAATAAAGCGGTTCAGCCTTCGGAGATTAGAAAAGG
>JAEZNF010000452.1 GCA_023441845.1 Bacillota bacterium
GAATAATCCAATGCAATTCTCCAGGGCATACGTGCCGCATCATAGCTATATTCGTACTTTGCACTACCATTCCAAACCGTCAATGTTTGAGCCGTTCCGTCAGCCTTACACCAGTCCGGAACCAATCCTGTTCCGTTATTATATTTTCCGATTTTGTTAAGTATCATATCATAGCACTTGTCCACAACTTTCAGCCACTCTTGATTACCTGTAAAATCAGCATAAATTCTATACCATGCAGGAACAAAATAGCACGGATTCAAGGCATCTGAGCCTCCCCATTCACCAGGCTTCAAAATATAAGTTCCTGGCTCTACACAGTATCTATAGAGGTTATTTATATAATTTTTCGCTTCCTGTTCGTAGTTTATAATACCGTTTGATCCCCATTTTTTATGGGCAAAGACAAGGGCTGTTGCCATATCTTCATCACCATCTGTTGCAGGCCCTGTTCCGACAACGGTACCGTTTTTATCAATAGACCAATCCATAAGCCCATGCCCGTTGAAGTACTTCTTAGCATACCGATAAAGGTCATCAAACAAAGCCTTCTCATCAAAATACACAGAGAGAAGCATACCATAGCCCATACCTTCCGAGCATGATGTGAACTCCTGATTCCCGGAGGTCTGTACTCTTCTGTAACCGCCTGCTCCGCTTGAGGTAATACGTTTGCTTTTCCATTCTTCCCAATCTCTTAATAACATAGCATTTGTACTTGCCTGATCATCTGCCAAAGAACTGATACCATAAGGATAAGGATTGGTTGAAGGTAAAGATGCTGCTTCAACTGAGCAAATGTTAGCCGCCATCAGACATACAAGTGTAATGATTGTGATTATGCACTTCAAAAATCGTCTCATAAATTTTCTCTCCTATTCTCTCTCTTTAAACCTGATTTAATTTTCCATATAATTCACAATAACCGTAAACATGCAAATTCTTTATTAAATAAGCATTTTTTATAAATACTTAATCAAGTTTTAGTTGGACTCTATTATTCAGAATTATCGTATCCTACAACACCTCCCATCAGAAACTCAAAATGACAATAACTGTAATCTGATTCTCCAACTCCCTGATAAAGCGTATTAATTCTAAGCCTCTTTCAGTTTTTTACACTATAATTATACTTTTTCATAAATATTTAAAACAATCGTATATATTATTTTTTATTGCACTATATTATTTTCGATTAAATTATTTTATAATAAATTATCAGGAGGTGTATCTGATGAAAGAAGAAAGTCAAAGCCTTATAAATCCGTATATTATTAACTGCAATAACATCAATGAGGAAACCCATTCATGGCCTGTAGGGATACTTTATAACCGCAGGATAGTAATGCTTTACGAGCTTGAACTCATAACAGGAGGATCGGGCAAAATTTTTACCGACGGAAAATGGATTGAAGCGTCAAAAGGAGACATATTTTTTAGAAAGCCGGGGATGGACGTTCAGGGAATTTCAGGTTACTATTTTTGTACTATTATATTTGATCCTGTCTATTGCAAATCCCGTAAGGATATTTACAATTCCAAAGTGTCTTATTGGATGACAGGTGAAAATGAAAGGCTGCCTTATGTAGATTTTTTTGATAACATTCCCCATAAATTCAATACCCCGAATTTTAATGATTATATGCTGCTTTTTTTAAATATCTTCAATACCTGCTCCAAAAAAAATATTAAGAATCAGCTTTCTATGAAGGCTGATTTATTGAAAATATTCACCATGATAAACAAAGATTTGAATAATCAATCTGTTGTTTTTAAAAGCCAGTCGGTAAAGAACAATTACAAAAAAATAATGCTCTGCAAAAATTATATTGATAATAATTTATATAATTCTTTTTCCCTTGATACCCTTGCTGATATGTGCGGACTAAGTCGGACATTTTTTTGCAGGATTTTTGGAGAAATTATCGGCCAGCCGCCTTTTGAATATATAATTAATCAGAAACTTGGTATAGCAAAAATGCTCCTATCTACAACCAATATGAGTATAAAAGAAATATCATCCTCCTGCGGATTTAGTGATGTTACATATTTTTACAGAGTATTTAAGGGCCACTTCGATATGACCCCCAAATCATTCCGTGAAAAGTTACAACTTTTTGATAAGGTTAATTAAATTTTTTTCTTAATTGGTTTGTAAGCCTATAGTATGCCATAAGTTATTGCATTACGGAGTTTTTGAGTTCAAAAAATCTCACTGCTCATTTAAAAAACGCCTGAGAATTTCCGCAACCTCAGCTCGGGTTGCAGTATTTGCAGCATCAAGCCTGTTCTCTGTCTTACCGTTTACAAGCTTGGCCTCCACTGCCCATATTATACCTTCGACAGCCCATTTTGAAACCTTATCCTTGTCCTGAAATCTATCCAACGTACTTTTTGAAGCAGTTGGAGTATAATCTTTTTGAAGTCTCCTGTTATAATTATAAATAATCACAGCCATTTGTTCCCGAGTGACGGGTGCATCAGGTAAAAATCTATTGCCGCCCAAACCCGAAACAATTTTATTGGCTAATGCCCAACTCACCGCTTTTTCGTACCAGCTGCCTTTAGCTACATCAAAAAAGTCTCCTGTTGTGTTTACCGGCGGTTCACCAGCCATCCTGTACAGCACTGTGACCAACATCCCACGAGTCATTGTAGCATTGGGTGCAAACGTATTTTGGGACAAACCGCTGAAAAATCCTTTCTCGCAAACAAAGGCAACCGCATCAAAATACCAGTCTTTTATCCCTACATCTGAAAACAGATTGTCCCAGTCCCCTGCCTCCGGCTCATTGTATGTATCGGAAAGCACTGAGGGCTTCTCATTATCAGCATCCACTCCGGATTCAAGAGGTACTTCTCCGTCACTTAAAGGATAAGGCGTCTTAGCAATCGGAGTGCTCAAAGCGGCAGCATCTGACTTATTATCCTCAAAGCTGATGCCGCTTCCGCCTGACCCTCCGCCGGAGGTTTGACAGTCCCACTTTGCATAAACAGTCAGGTTGCCGTCAACTTTGATTGATGAAGTTATGGCAATCCCCTTGCCTTCTGCCTGGGTAAACCAGCCTCTAAAGGTACAGCCGCTCTTTTTCGGATCAGCCGGCAATGCTATTTTAGTATCGGGATTTACATTGGATATTTGGGTATAAACGGCTCCGTCATTCATAAATGTTACTGTATATGTAGCAGCACTGACATTAATGTATAGATAAGCCTTTACATCCACATCCGAGCCTCCATTGCCAAAAAGCAATGTCAATTTATAATTGCCCTGCGGCAATCCCTTTAAATAAGCTTCCTTAATTTTAAGTACTGCTGTCTGGTTTTCCCCTGGCAATTGCTCCGGACTTATGCTGTAATCGACATCTTCTTTAAGTGAATAAACATCGTTTACAACCGATACAAGAGAATTTCCGTAAAGGTCAATTTTAACAGCCGCATCACCGCTGCTCAAATTTTTGTCAAAAAGCACTGTGGAAGGTTCTATTGCCGGATTGCTCACCGGGACAGCCTTTACATCTATTGAAAGTGTTTCATTGTCAGTACTGGTAAATGGTCCGTTTTTAGCACCAATTACAAGGCGTACTGTTTTTCCGGCATCCTCCCTGTCCGGTATGTACGTTGCTTTATTTCCTTCAATGTCGGCTATACCTTTGCCGCTGCAGGAAATAATACTGTAAGACGTTTCATCGTTTACATCTTTAAACCATGCCGATATATCCCGGCACATATATGGCACAGCCGCTGTTTTTAAGTCATAGGAGGCAGGAACAGCCTCTCCTGAAGGAGCGGTACCTATGGCCCGGGGGCGGGCAAAGGAAGAATCCGAAACAAAAACAGTATAGCTTGTGGTGTTGCCTTCCCCCTTAGAAACCTCAAAGATCCAGGCCCTTCCGTCATCTGCTGCAATCGGTGTACCTGTCCAGGCACCACTGTCCAAAGGAACAATATCTATATCCGTTGACAAAACCGGAGCATGATTGGAGGGCAGCACAACATGGTATGCATGGCTGTTTTGCTCATCAACTGCTGCGGTAACTCCCTGAACAACGACGGAGCTTAACGCCGTATCCGCTGCATCATACCATTTTGCATAATATTCAACGTCTCCCGTACTGCTGCCGGCAACCTTTGAAATGCTGCTTCCCGTCATAGATGCATTATCATACCAGCCTGCAAATTTATAGCCGGACCGTACCGGAATAGGAAGATAAATTTCGTCACTCCTCCCAATCTTAAAACTGACAGGATAGTCTATGCCTGCTGTGCCGGTCAAGACACCTCCGTTACAATTATAAACAATATTGTAATCTTTGGTAAGAGCCTCCGCCATTAGCCTGGCGTTGACAACACCATAGCCGTAAGATGTATCATAACCGTTTAAGGAAGCATCATCTACAGCACAGTCCCGAAGTAATTTTTTAAAGCCTTCTCCGTTAATTTCCTTGTTTGTCTGCTTCGCCATCGCTGCCAGGGAAGTCACAATAGGTGCTGCATAGGAAGTTCCTGTTCCGGAACTCACATATGCATCTGTGGAGGTATTCCCTAAACCCGGAATTTCCACACCTGGTGCAGTTACGTATACACTCGAATTTTTCTGTGAATTAGGAGCCACAACTCCTGTCTTATCTACCATACCTACACCCACAACACTGTCAAATGCAGCAGGATAATTCAGCGATACAGTATCTCCGTATTCCCCGTTTCCTACGGCACTTACCATGATAATTCCCTGTTCTGCCGCCTTGTCGATTTGCTCTCGCAAAGACTCTGCAAGGCTTTGTTTTGTACCTCCGAAACTCATATTGATAACATCCGCCTTTTGCTGTATGGCATAAGCAATGGCACTTACAATGTTGGAAGTGCTTGTAGTCTTAGAGTCAAAACAGCGAAGCTCCAGAAGATTGACCCTGTCTGCAAGCCCGGCCAGGCCTTTTCCATTGTTTTTCACTGCTGCAATAATACCGCTCACAAAAGTACCATGCCCGGTACTATCTATATTGTAAGCGGCAGTATCGCTGCCGGTAAAATTGTAGCCGCTAATGAGAGTGCCTGCCAAGTCCTCATGTGCTTCATTGACTCCCGAGTCTATAACCGCAACCGTCACACCTCTGCCGTCAAGTCCTTTGTCCCATGCACCTGCAATTTCAAGGGCAGCTGCATACCATTCATTTGAAATCATAGGGTCCGAGGTCAGCTGCGTATCGGAATCCAACAGGCAGATATCATTGTTTTTCTCCACATATTCCACCATACCGGCATCCGCCAAGCTTTGTATATTCTCCAGGCTATCTGCCGTAAAAAGTCCATCCGTATATGGAATATGATTAAGGCCAAATGCAGCTTTGGTAGAAAATGCTCTGTATTTTTCCTTCTTCAGCTTAACAATATATCCATTCTTTTTATTTGCCTTAAGGCCCGCACCATCAGCACTTGCATATGCTCCGGGAATTGCGGGCATACTCAAAAGCAAGGCTAGAAATATAGCCGCAGCAGCTGCAAAAAATCTCGCAGCCCCAAATTGTTTGAGTATTTGCCCTCTCCGCACACTGTAAGGTATTATTCGCATTCTAATCAGAATACGCTTCATGCAATTCCTCCATAATCATAGGTGTCTCCACAGAATACATTTAAGCTTATAATATTTATACTGCAGTAAAAGTTCTGAGGAAATATCCCGGATAAGGAAGCACCAATATTAATTGGTACTTCCGGTTATTTTGCTTAATTTCATATTGATAAGTTTCATAAACATGGTGGCAACCTCTGCACGGCTTGCATTTCCCTTAGGATCAAAAAGGTTGTCTCCCTTGCCTTGAATTAATCCGGCCTGCCGGCACAGATTTACCGCTTCGCTTGACCATGGGCTTATTTTGCCGCTGTCGGCAAATGCATTGGAAACCGGTTTTTCCCCAAGAGTAATTCCCTTGTATTTCATAAAACGGCTGAATATAGTGCACATCTGCTCACGGGTTATCAAATCTTTAGGACCAAATTTACCGTCGGAATATCCGTTGACAATTCCAATATCCGAAGCCCACTTGACGTATGGATCGTACCAGTCATCAGGTGATACATCTTGGAATTTAGAGGAAACATAATTTTTTACATCTATTCCTTCAAGGCGTCCCAAAGCTGTTACAAACATACCTCGGGTCATAGGAGAATCAGGAGCAAAGGTGCTGCTGTCAATTCCCTTGAAAAGTCCATGTGAGAAGGCAAATGCAATCTCATCCGCACCCCAGAAATCCGAAGGGACATCGCTGAAAACCGCATCGTTCTTGACAATGGAATATTTGCCGGCAACCGGAGCAATATACATGATCTTATCCGAGGTCACCGAGCTCCACGGAAGTACAAACACGTTGCCTTCTTTTCCTGTGCAGGCTACCGCATAAGCTTCCGGATTGGCGGGTATCTGCTCATTCAGAAGTATCATATCCTTAAGGTCGCTTCCGGTATATAATGTCCCTTTAGGAATTTGGACTAAAAGTCCTTTTGCTATGATAACAATGTTCTTGTCTTTGTTATCGGAAATAATCCTTGCTGATGTTTCATCGTCAATAGTTGCGATTCCTTCCGGTATTGTAACCGTTACCATGCCTTCAGATGTGCTGAATTCAACAGGTGGTATTACAGCAGGAATAGGAGTTGCAGTAGGAGTAGCTCCCTGATATCCGTAATTGGTTTTGCTTTCCCTGATATAATCTACATGCTGTTTTGCTGTTGCCGCTCCATCCCACAAGGTCGGGTCAGCAGTGAAAGCTGCATCCACTTTTTCATTCAACTGCTTTTCAGCTTCACTGTATGCCTGTTTTGAAAGTGCAAGGGCTGCAATTGCTTCAATAAGCTCATTGTCGGCAGCTTGAACTGCCTTGGTTAAGGCAAATGCCTTAACTGCATTGCTATAGGCATCCTTGGCCTTCTTTACATCTTCCTGTGTGCCTGTTCCGCTTTGAAC
>JAEZNF010000503.1 GCA_023441845.1 Bacillota bacterium
AAAGTCTTTTTCAGTCCTTGTATCGTTGAGCATAGGCATAACAATCTCACCAGTTGCTACATTCCGTGATGCTATGAGTACGGTCGTCCCATGCCTTATATATTCATGTTCACACTTTTCTACTTCCCCCGGTTTTACAAGTTTGGCAGGGGCAATATTGCCAAATTCAAAGAAGCAGAGAGAGGATGTCCCTTTGCTTCTGTTTTTTTGTATAAATTTTTTGTAAAAATGTACATTCAAGAAAAATTGTTAAATGAGCCGATATAAATGTAGATTCTGAAGTTTACATAAAGATAACAAAAAAATTTATCTACTAAAAAAGGAGTGTAAAGGAAATGGGGAAAATACTTAATAGTAAATGGAAGTATGTAGCTTTACTGCTGGTTATATTTACATTAACTTTTGCGGCAGCATGCAGTAACGCAAAAGAGGAAACAACTACAAACCAGGAAGCTCAAAAGGATACAACTGCTGAAAATCAAGATGCACAAAATGCAGCAAGTCCAACGGAACAAGTACAAAAGGAAGCTGATAAAGAGGCACCAAAGAGGTTGGATAAAACCGGTAAAAAGATAGCAGTAATAACATTTGCCAATGCAGCTGCTCAAGAATGGCAGAAACTATCGGAAGATGCTTCATTCAGGGTACTTAAAGAAGCTGGCTATGACACTGAGAATACGGAATTTAAAATAATCAAGGAAGATGACACTGCGAAAGTTGCAGATGTGACAAAACAAGTCAGAGAGTTTAATCCTAATGTAGCGATAATAATAAACCCCTCTTTAGCAGTTCCTCTTACAAAGTCTTTGGAAGGGGCACCGTTTCCGGTAGTTTCAAGAGCCTGTAGAGAAGCGGGAGTTGTTGATTCATCAGGAGCAGCATTAAAAAATGTTACAGGAATCAATGCTACAACTGCTGATATAATAATTAAAGCTGCTAATCTTGTAACTATGGTTAATCCATCGGTAGAGAAAAAGACAGTATTTATAATAGGTAAATATGCACCAGGCGGATATCCGAAAGAAATGGTAGAAGGTCAATTAAAGTCTTTAGGAATTACACTTAAAGCATATGAAGTGCCTGAAACAGAAGATGAGTTTTATAGTGTGGTACAAAAATATGAAAAAGACCCTGAAATAAGCTGGATTATGTATGGCGGCAATTTTTTTAAACTTAAAAACGGTTCCATTGGTAATTCATACGATGCATTAAGTTATATAAGAAATAACAGCAAAAAAATGAGCATTACTTTCTTTGATTCCATGGTTCAAAATGGTATGTTCGGGGGTGTATCGATTGATTTGTCTGCATCAGCAGAGCAAGAAACGGAAGTTGCAGTAAAACTATTAAATGGAGAAGATGTTAAAAGTATAAAAGCAGAGGACCCTAAGAAAGTATTTATATATTACAACAAAATGACTGCTGACAAAATAGGTGTCGAACTGCCTCTTCAAGCTATTGAATCAGCTTATAGAGTATTTACGGATTACGAAGGAAACTATATCAAGTAAATTAGGTCTAATTTATATAGTAAAAATGAATATTTTACTTATTTAAAAATTAAAAAGTCATAGTCTGTTTATGGAAAGCTATGACTTTTTATCTATCTTTAATGAATGCTATCTGTTTGAAGAACAAAATTGAGTAAGTTAAAATTTTTAGAAAGGAATGGGATAATGAGACATAAAAAAAACAAAAACTATATTACGAATATATTGTGCCGCTGCAAATCCCTAAAGACTAAACTACTTTTATTTCTAAAAACCCTGAAGTCAAATGATTCATTTCATTCCGAAGAAACAACCCACAAAAGAAGCCTTAAAATTGGGGAAATGATCAGCAGATTGACCAATTTTAAGTCTCTAAAAACCAAATTACTTATATTCAATTTTTTGACAATCTCACTTGTTATTATAATAATCATGATATTTATGATTAATATTTCAGTAGACAATGCAAAAAAAGAAATGGAAAATAATTTAAAAAACCAATCTACTGCGGCTGAAATTATTTTAAATAATGAAATTAACAATATTAAAAATATAAATATCAGCATAGCAAAAAACTCAGCATTTAAAATGTTGATTCAGATGGATTTGAAAGAGCAATTGAGTGAAAGTATAAAAGAGTACATGGCAAAATATCCGGAAATAGACAATGTTATTGTCTATAAAGGGGATACTGAGATTTACAGTACTACCCAAAACAGTGAGTTAAAAATAAGCAATACACTTAAAGAAAAAAGTGGCTTTATACAAGGAGAGCATATAAACATTTTCAGCAATGAAGATATTACAGATTCAAATGCTAAAACTATTGGAACAATTATATTATTGCATGACATAACAACCGAGAACAAATTGATTAAGGAAATAAGTTCTGCCCTTAATACCAATACGTTTCTCTATGAGGGCAACAAGCTGGCAGCAATGGGTGACTTAAATGGCAAGGCATACAGTAATGATAAAGGTGAGAATGCAATTATAGATCTGGAAAGTATCACAAAAGGTAAAAGATTCTTGAACTCTACAAAAAATATATTTGGTAAAAATTATTATTTATATTGTAATGAGATAAAAGATTATCAAGGCAAACCTGTAGGAGCATTATCTGTAGGTGTAACTGATAGTAGTTCGAAAGAATTGGTAAGAGATATTTCATTCAAGATTGGAGCTGTTGGTTTAGTATTATTGGTATTAGGATTATTGTTCGCCTGGATTATATCAATGATTATTACAAGCCCTATAAAACAATTATTGAAGAGTGTTGAATTGGTTCAAAAAGGGGATCTAACTGTTACTACGGATTATAAAGGCCGTGATGAGATAGGCGTATTATCAAATGCTTTTTCTGAAATGGTCTCTACATTAAGGACCATCTTAACAAGCATAAACAATAAGTCTACATTGTTGTCCAATTCATCGGAAGGGATAAATGATAGTTGTACAGAATCGTTTAAAACCTTTGAAAATATATCATCTGCAACTCAGGATATAGCAAAAGGTGCTGTTGACCAGGTAAAATCAATTGATACAGCCAAAAAACAAATGGAAGAAATTTTGAAGGATATGGCCAGAATGTCTGATTTATTAAGTGAAGCAACAAAAATATCTTCAAATGCAGGCGAAAGTGCCTCATTAGGAAATAATCTGGTAACTGAAGCATTACATCAGATGGGTAACATAAACAACAGTATATTGGATTCAAACAAGTGTTTAAAAGAACTGGGGTATGAATCCGATAGTATATTTAAAATTGTTAAGGTTATATCGGAAATTGCAAGCCAAACTCATTTGCTGGCTATGAATGCAACAATAGAAGCTTCAAGAGCAGGTGAATCGGGAAGGGGATTTTCGGTTATAGCCTCAGAAATCAGGAAACTTGCTTTAAGGTCAAAAGACTCAACTGCAGAAATAAGTAAAATAATTTCAGACATAAAGGAACACATAAATAAAACAATAAAAATAGCTGATTCGGGGATAATTCAAGCTGAAAAAGGTGTTTCTGTCGTATCAAATGCAAGAAATACATTTGATATGATAAATAATAACACCAAGGATATTATGGAAAAGGTCAATGCGGTAGTAGTTGCTACTGAAAGAATAGTTTCAGAGAGCCAACTATTTACAAAATCATTCTATCAAACAGGTGATGTGGCACAAAATACTTCAGCCTCTATTCAAGAAATAGCGGCAACATTGGAAAACCAAACTGAAACAATGGGTAAAATCGCAAATTCATCAGGTGTATTGTCACAATCATCAAAGGATATGCATACATTGGTAGCTAAATTCAAAATCAATTAAAAACCATTCAAGGAAGCTTTACTAAGAAAACTTAATTTTAAGGACCGTGTCCAATTAGCAGTGTTCGCAGTACGGAACAAACTGGTATAATACGGATTCTGATAAGTGCTGAAATAGAATCAGAAGTAATATTTTAAGCCCTTATAAATAACAAAGAGGTACTGTAAATTATTTGTCAGACCTCTTTGTTCATGTTTAGGAAGGTATCATTAAGTTAATTTTTAATAATGATATCATCTATATAACCTTTATACTGTCCGAATGTAAGTTGCTGGTCATAAGCTACCAAAATCCGCTTGATGGCTTTACCTTCACACCACTGACCGTTATAAAACAACAATTTTTATTTCAATTTTTTTCTTTTTATTTTGATAACATTCATATATAATTGTGAGTAGCAAATCATACATAAAGAAGGTATATACAATATATGACATTTGGTCTGCAACTCACAGTATTCACTTATTTAACATCAATTGTTCTAATACTTGCGTTGATAGTATTTGTTCTTGTGGAGGGAAAACGGACTAAGCTTTTATATAGTTTTGTATTTCTTCTGGTAACTAATTTTATTTGGTCATTGGGGTTGTTGTTTGAGTCATTAAGTATTACCAATGAACAAGGGTTCAGTGTATTAAGGTTTTATTATAGTGGGATTTGTTATTCAGGGTTGGCTTGGTTAATATTCTGTCTTTGCTATTCCAACTCCAGAATTTTTTTCAAAAAAAAAGTTATATTCTCTATAGCAACTGTACCTACTTTTCTATACCTTTCTCTGCTGACTAATGAACTTCATCACCTGTTTTATTATCGTACGGCAAGTGGAAGGCATTTCGGAATACTATTATGGGTCCTTATTGTTTTTTCCTATATATGTGTTATTGCAGGTACATTTATATTGATCCGGTATGCAGTAAGAAGCAGTGCTTTAAAGAGAAATCAGACAATATTAGTTATTTTTGCAGCAGTTGTACCGTTAATCTTCAATGTTATATTTTTGATTTTCAAATTTAGTATAGAAATAACTCCCTTCAGCTTTATTATTTCAGCTATCTTGTTTCTAATTGCTTCGTATAAATACAGTTTTTTGGATGTTGAATCCAGGGTACTGAAGAATTATGTCGATACCATGCAGGAAGCAATCTATGTTTTTGATAAAGATTTGAGAATCATTAAATATAATCAGGCATTCAAATGTTTTTTACCCGATACAGAATTATTATCAAGCTTGGAGAATGCATCTGACATAGCCCTATTCCTTGAGGGAATTGTCCATAAGACCGGAGAGTCCGAAACAATTATTCAGCATCTGAAACTAGGCGTGCAAGAGCCTTTTAGTGGTGAAATAATATTAAAGAAAGTACGGGAACAGTCACTTAGAGTAAATATCAATCCTATTTTAACTTCAAAAGGACAAGTTATCGGGACAGTGGTTTCTATTCATGATATTCAAGAATATAAGGACTTAATGAAGGAAATGGAGTATAAAAACGAAGAACTGACTATACTTAACCGGCAGAAATCGGAATACGCATTGAAAGTAGAAGAACTGGCCATCTTAAAGGAAAGGAACAGGATTGCTCGGGATGTTCACGATACTTTAGGGCACACACTTGTTTCCATAATTTCACTTACAGAGGCATTGAATTTGACGTATGACGAAGATGAAAACCATGCAAGAAAAATCATGAAAGACTTGATGAAGATATCAAAAGATGGAATGAATAAGTTAAGGCTCTCTATTTCAGGTATGATTCCAGAGTCTTTGGAGGCCAATCATCTTATTAAAGCAGTTACCGAATTGGCAGAGATGTTTAGTCATTCCGGACTCAAGATTGACCTTACCTGCGAGGGGAATAGTGAATACGTTGGCCGGGAAGTGTCCGATGCCCTTTTAAAAATCTGCCAGGAGTCGGTGACCAATTCCATAAAACATGGTAAAGCCCATAATGTGAAGATACTGTTTGTGTTTAATAGAACCTCGGTCAAACTTTTTATATTTGATGATGGGATTGGTTGTGCGGATATTAAGAAAGGGAATGGGCTTTCCGGGATGGAGGAAAGGGTTTGGC
>JAEZNF010000515.1 GCA_023441845.1 Bacillota bacterium
GAACTGTGTGAAGAAGGCCATTTGATACCGGAAAGTGTAGATGAAAAAACATTTTACACCATTTCTCAAAAAGGCCGAAACACACTTAATTATTTTTTAAACCTGATACCTCTAGGTGTAAAGAAAAGAATCGATGAAACAATTTCTTCCATCAAAAAAAATATAAAAAACGAAACCCTTATTACCGCGGATTTTATTCCTGAAAGCGAAAAGGAATTCATCGTTAACTGCAAAGTAAATGAGGATAATTTTGCTCTGATTGATCTTAAAATATCTGTTGGAACAAAAAGTGACGCACGTTTAATTTGTAGTAACTGGAAAAAGCATTCTCAGGAGATTTATTCTGAAATAATCAACATCTTGATTAAAAACAGGGAATAACCTATGTATCAAGGGGTAAATCCCTCTTTTTTCCATTGTATTTAATTATTCTCCATACTTTTTATCTTCCATAATCAAAATGGGTTGAATCAAAATTCATCAAGTCATTTAAGGTAACTTCCCTTAAAATGGAATCTTTCGGCCATTTAATCCCTTTATTGTTCGCTTCTTTTATCAATGCCAAAAGCTCATGCCTGGCGAAATCAAATTGCAGCCGTGCAAGCTTTATCTCACCATAATCACTTCCTGCATAACTTAAATTAAACTCTGCTCTTTTTAATATCTTAAGTGCTTCTTCTATTCTTTGGGCTAAATCAGGACTCTTATCACAGGTATTTTCAATATTAGTCGCATAGGATTCAAATTCCATTTCACTCATTGCATATTCCCCCGTTTATTTGTATTAGTTTGATTGGGCAAATCTATTCTATATTATGTAAATAAAGCTAAAATAGTTCACTTTAAGAACAATTGTTCTTAAACCCAAAAACCCTTTTTAGGACCAGTACTTTTATATAATCTGGAAAAAGTGTCTAATTTAATTATATTACTCATATTAAAGTAATACTCCTTTTCTTTTTGATTAAAAAATACTTTTCCTAATCCCCTATTTTTTATCGGTAGAAACACTATTTTAATTATGCAATTTTAAAATTCTTATCAGAATACCATATTATATCATTACATCGAATAGATATAAAAACCAATTATATTTGTTAAATCGACATTCAACCTCCCTTCAAGCCTCATCAAATACATTGCTCGACATACTTTTACTTATTATACCATATTATCAACCTAATTAAATCAACCAAATATTCCTATTTAATCAACTTATATCCTCTAACGTCTCACGGCAGCTCAATAACTTTATTTTCTTTCGACTCTTTATAAAGCACAAATTTATTTCCAATAACCTGAACTATATCGGAATCCGTACATTTTGCCGCTTCATTACATGCCTCTCTGGTATCTGTAATAGAATTTTTAAGTACACTTACCTTAATAAGCTCCCTTGCTTCTAGAGCCTCATTAAACTGCTTAATCATATTCTCATTTATTCCACCCTTTCCAATCTGGAAAATAGGGTCAATTTCATTTGCTAGAGCTCTTAAAAAACTACGCTGTTTCCCTGTTATCATATTTATAGCATCTCCTTATATAATGGTTATGTAAAGGGCCTGATTTCCCTTCGGGAAATGGCACCAATTAAAAGGGATAGAACTGTATTCTATCCCTCACGCTTATTCTTCAATCTCTTTACGAGTTTTTCTTCTGTGTATTTCATAGTCTGGATCACCTTTTTTCCACCCGCTCCTGCTCTTTTCGACCACCAGTACACGTGATGATTCGTTCACAACAAAGTCGTTCTTCATTAGACAAAAGTATGCAACATCGCCGCTTTTACAATTATCACATTTAACGCACTCCATAATCCCTATTATTGACCTCCGTTCAAAGGATATAGGTATACAGCTAAAATATTAACCATACACTTATATTTTACAACAAAACCCATATACTTGTCCAGTGCTTGCGTGTGTATACACGGTATACCCTTCCAAAATATTTACTTTTTATTGCATTATTGCCAATTTTTCTACATTATTGTCGTGCAAGTATTCATTCCAATATGTCGAACGCTTTTATGACTTTTTGAATCCTTGTAAATGGCCGCTTAAATCAAAGCAGAAAAGCTGTAAATACTCACTTATTTTACATAATCAAATTCCAGATCATACATTTTAACTGTATCACCCTCTTTAATCCCCATTTCCTCCAGTTCATCAATAACACCCTTCTTTTTTATGGACCTTTGAAAATACTGAAGTGATTCGTAATTATTGAAATTAGTTGAGCCAACAACTTTCCTTACCCAATTTCCTTCAACAATAAAGACATTATTTTCTCTATGTATCTGGAAAGGCTTTTCCTCTTCCGCTGTATAAACAACCACTTCCTCCGATTCATCAAAAAGTATTGTATCGGGGATGGTTTTAAGAACACTGCCTGTGTATTGCATGAGTTCTCTTACACCTTGATTTGCAGCAGCCGATATCGGAAAAACCTTGTATCCCTTCTGCTCAATCACCTCAGTAAACCTTTTGAGGTTTTCCTGGGCCTCAGGAATATCCATTTTATTTGCTGCAACAATTTGCGTCCTTGTAGAGAGCACTTCATTATATTTTTTAAGCTCATCGTTTATAATTTCAAAATCCTTAACAGGGTCTCTTCCCTCTATCGACGAAACATCAACTACATGTATAAGCAGTTTTGTCCTTTCAACATGCTTTAAAAATTCATGTCCGAGCCCGGTACCTTCATGCGCACCCTCAATAAGGCCTGGAATATCAGCTATGACAAAATTAGTATCCCCATCAAATTCTACAACCCCAAGGTTAGGTTCGATAGTTGTGAAATGGTAATCGGCAATCTTGGGTTTTGCAGCAGATACCATTGAAAGCAGTGTTGACTTTCCCACGTTTGGAAACCCTATAAGTCCTACATCAGCCAAAAGCTTCAATTCAAGTATGACCCATCTCTCTTCTCCAAGGTCACCGCTCTTTGCAAAGTTGGGAATCTGTCTTGTGGGAGTGGCAAAATGCTGGTTACCCCTTCCGCCCTTTCCTCCCTTTGCTATTACAGCAGAACTCCCTGCCTCGGTTAGGTCTGCGAGTATCCTCCCTGTTGCCTCATCTTTTATAATAGTTCCGGGAGGTACTTTAATAATAAGATCCTCCGCGCTGCGGCCGGTACAATTGGCAGCGCCGCCATCTTTTCCCGCTTCAGCCTTATAATGCTTTTTATACCTGAAGTCCATAAGGGTTCTAACCCCTTCGTCAACCACAAAAATGACATCTCCGCCTCTTCCGCCGTCTCCTCCGTCAGGCCCGCCGGAAGGCTTATACTTCTCCCTGTGAAATGAAACCGCACCATTTCCGCCATTCCCAGCCTTTACATATATCCTGCTGTTATCTATAAACATATTTTTCACTCCCGCAGTAGCGCTCTTATTCCTTTAAATAGAGCTTCATACTTAATCTTGACAAATAACATAAAATCGAATAAAAATAACCGTCAAACAAATCTAAAATGTGTTATCTTTATCTATTATTCCTCTAAAGATAAAAATAAATCCCGGTTTTGGCCGGGATTATATTTTTAATATTCAGGAATTTCAAAAAAACAACCTGATTTATTATGCTTGAACTACGCTAACCTGCTTTTTATCCTTATTCAATCTTCCGAACTTAACTTTTCCGTCTACCAATGCGAAAAGTGTATCATCAGATCCTTTTCCTACATTTACTCCCGGATGAATCTTTGTTCCTCTTTGCCTGACAAGGATATTTCCAGCCAAAACAAACTGTCCGTCTCCTCTTTTAACTCCAAGTCTTTTCGATTCGCTGTCACGCCCGTTCCTGGAGCTACCAACTCCCTTTTTATGAGCAAACAATTGTAAATTTACTCTAATCATAACTACACCTCCTCATCCAAAATCGAAATATACTTCTTATATGATGGAGTATATTTAAGTTGTTCAAAACCAACTCTTACAGTTTCAAGAATAACCTTGACCATATTTTTTTTATCTTCGGAAATATCGTACGGAATGACACACTTTAAGTATCCAAGCCTTTCGGTAAGGACTTTAGGGCCCTTTCTGCTTTTAAGCTTAATCCCGGCAAGCTCTTCAAGAGCATTTGCTCCGGTATACGCTATGGCGGAAACCGCGGCGCAAACCAAATCCTTCCCCGGTTCATCGGCATATGCGTGACCTTCTACTGTATATTCCCAAATAAATCCGGTCTTATCCCTGACTATATGAACTTTAACCATTGTTATCCCTATATTGGATGTACTTAAAAATTTACATTACGTACTGCACATCCAACTAATAAAGGCGCATTTTTATGCGTTTATCTTTTCAATCTGAACCTTTGTAAAAGGCTGTCTATGGCCTTGTTTCCTTCTGTAGCCTTTTTTAGGCTTATATTTGAAGATTATTACTTTTCTTTCTTTACCGTGGCCTAATACTTTACCACTTACACTTGCTGATGCAATTACAGGACTTCCGAAATTAACGGAACCTTCATTGGAAACTGCAAGAACCTTGTCAAAAGTAACAGTAGAACCTTCTTCAGCAGTTAATTTTTCAATGAAGACGATATCACCTTCCTGAACTTTATACTGCTTTCCACCTGTCTCAATAACAGCGTACATGCTAACACCTCCTTAACACAGTCTCGCCGGTAAGGGCAGCAATTTTAATTGCATTTATTTAAGGGCCCGTGCCGTGCGGCTACCAAAGCATTTTATCATGTAATTGAGTTAATGTCAATCTCTTTTATTTTTATCTCTTCATGTTTAACACTGTCGGATGCTTTAATAAGTATTCGTTTATTAAACGTCTTTTCCATCCTTTGAAGGCTCTGTCCGTCAACACCATTAAGGATTACGGCCACCGAAGGATGAACCTCAACCTGAATGGCATTTGCGATTGTTTGTGTAAAATACCTGTTTATTTCCTTTTCTACATTCCTCGCTATGGATTCAGGCGACAATATTTTACCTGTTCCATCACAATAAGGACACTCGGAAAGCATTGCCGAAGACAAAACCTGTCTGACCTTTTTCCTGGTCATCTCAATCAAACCAAGGCCGGTCATACCGACAACCGTTGTTTTAGTCCTGTCTCTTTTCAAAGCCTGCTTTAAAGTATCCACAACAGCTTGCTGGTGCGAGTGTTCCTTCATATCTATGAAGTCAATAACAATAATACCCCCAATATCCCTTAAACGCAGCTGTTTTGCAATTTCCTTTGCAGCATCGATATTGGTTTTAAGCACAGTCTCCTCAAGATTACTGCCGCCTACATATTTGCCGGTATTCACGTCAATTACCGTAAGAGCTTCGGTCGGGTCTATCACTATATATCCGCCGCATTTGAGCCAAATTTTCCTTGCCAGGGCCTTGGAAATTTTAGGCTCAATCTGATAATATTCAAACAAGTCGATACTCTTGCTGAAATACTCAACCCTGAGCTTCATTGCAGGAGATATCATCTCTACCAGTTCCAATACCCTGGAATACTCCTGTCTGTCATTTATTACGAATTTATCGGTATTCCATGTAAACATATCCCTTACAGCTCTGTAAACAAGGCTCAGATCTTTATGTATGCAGCGTGGAGTAGGCCCGCCCTTCTCTTTTTGCTTTATCTTTTCCCAGAGCTTCAGTAAGAAACCGAGGTCATTTGCAAAATCTTCGGAATTCTTACCCTCATAAGCAGTTCTGACAATAAGCCCCATTCCCTTTGGCTTCAGCTTTTCACCCAGCTTCTTTAACCTGCTTCTTTCGCTATCATCCTCAATCCTTCTTGATATTCCTACATAGTCAGCATTCGGAAGTAAAACAAGCTGCCTCCCGGGCAAAGTTATATGGGTGGTAACCCTTGGTCCTTTAGTTCCTATAGGCTCTTTAATAACCTGGACTGTAATTTCCTGTCCGGGTCTTAAAAGTTCTTCTATATTATAACCTTTAAAGTCCTGGTATACCTCATCATCCTCCATAAATTCCTTTTGAACAACTGCATCGCCAACATATAAAAATGCATTTTTCTCGTATCCTATATCAATAAAAGCAGCCTGCATTCCCGGAAGAACGCTGCTTACCCTTCCCCTATAAATATTACCTACCAGTCTTTCATGGTGCGGTCTCTCTACATATATCTCTACAAGTTCCTTATCTTCTAGCAATGCAACCCTTGATTCCTCTAGTCCAATATCTACAATGATCTCATTTACCACATTTCTACCTCCTCAGATTCATGACAAGGCTCTTTGATCTAAAGGATCTAAAAGCATTCCTCCTTTTTCAATATATAACCCCGTTCTATGAACTTTAACAAGTTTCAAATTCATGAGTCTTTCTTTATTGATAGCTGAGACTAACAAATCCGGTTTTAAATTTGCTTTACTTCCGGCACTAAGCTTTGCTGAAAGGCAGAACATATTCTCCAAATTATAGCTCAAACCTTTTGGGCCATAACTTTTAATTTTGTCAACATAATCTATTATATAACTATTTCTACAAATATCAAAACATTCTTTATTATCACAGCTTCCGGATTCCACCTTTTCAAGCACTTTAACATCTATGCCAAGTATCATCGGCTTTATATCTATCTCCCTAAGGCCTTTTTTACCTTCCTTTTCTGCTAATATAACACTTCTTTTAAGCAACTCTCCGATTGACTCTGTTATTTTTTGTATATTTAACTTTTCACTCGAAGAAACCAAAATTTCATATGAAGCCAATGAGATTGCGGCCATAATATTCGCCTTTGTATTTTTCCATTCCTGGGCTGTTATTTTAAGGCCTGCGGGAAATTGCCCGTTTACTCTTTCACTGAATTCAACAGGGTCCAATCTTTCGGAAAGCTCGAAATCCGCATACTCGGCTTCGCTTGTAACACCAACCGACAGCGGTAATCCGAATACCATATTGGGATGCGGATTAAATCCCTGTGAATAAGAAATGGGAACGCCTGCTCTCCTTATTGTTCTCTCAAAAGATTTCATCAAATCCAGGTGTGATATATACTTGACCTCTTCGCCCCGTAAAAATTTAACCCTTATATCATTCAACGCAAATACCTCCCTCAAATACACCTGCTCCACAGCCCGAACAACCTGCCCTGCAGTTTGAGGTGAGTTCTTCTTTTTTTGCTTTTTCATTTTCTTTTACAAAAAATTCCTTTGATACTCCAATATCGATATGATCCCACGGTAGAACCTCATCATAGCTTCTCTTCCTGTTTGCATAAAAACCGGGATCAATTTCGCATTCATTAAAAGCTTCCATCCAAAGGCCGTACTTGAAGTGTTCACCCCAGCCGTCAAATCTACAGCCTTTTTCCCATGCCTTTACTAAAACATCACCGATTTTCCTATCACCCCTTGCAAAAATTGATTCCAAAAGGCTTAGTTCAGGATCATGCCAGTTATATGTTATAAATTTACTCTTGATATTCCCTCTTAAAAATCTTTGTTTATCTCTTAAAACCTGCATGGTATCCTGAGCTTCCCATTGAAACGGCGTAAAAGGCTTTGGCACAAAAGAAGATGTGCTTATAGTGATATTCAAACCTTTCCCCCGCTTTTCTTTGGGAACCGTCATATAGGCACTTACAACCTTATTACCAAGATGGGCTATCCCTTCGATGTCCTCATTCGTCTCAGTCGGCAGCCCAATCATAAAGTACAGCTTTACACCGTTCCATCCCCCATTAAAAGCAGTTGTTACCGAATTGATAAGGTCCTCTTCAGTAACTCCCTTGTTAATAACATTTCTGAGCCGCTGGGTACCGGCCTCCGGTGCAAATGTCAAACCGCCTTTTCTTACTTTTTGAGCTTTCTCCATCAATTCCAATGAAAAAGAATCTATTCTTAAAGACGGGAGCGCTAAATTAACCTTCTTAGGCTCCATCTCCCTTATAAGCTCTCCCGTTAAATCCATAAGACCTGCATAATCACTGGTGCTCAAGGATGTCAATGAAATCTCTTCGTATCCGGTACTATCCTCAAGTTTTTTTGCAAGCCCCTGGAGTCTTTCGGGAGTTCTTTCCCGTACAGGCCTGTAAATAAATCCTGCCTGACAAAACCTGCACCCTCTTATACAGCCTCTAAAGAGTTCGAGCATAATCCTGTCATGCACAACGTCTGTAAAAGGAACAATAATCTTTTCAGGAAAATAGGATTTATTCAAGTCACTGATGATTCTTTTCCTGATTTTTTCAGGATAAACAGCTTTCTTCGGTAACAGGCTTTCAATTGTACCGTCTGAATTATATTTAACCTCATAAAACTGAGGTATATAAACCCCTTCAATAGCTGCTATACGGTCTAAAAAATCTATCCTCGTCTTCCCCTCAAGCTTCCATACATTGTATACATCAAGAACCTCGTTTATTACCTCTTCACCTTCGCCAAGGACAAAAAAATCAATAAAGTCGGCCAGAGGCTCCGGGTTATACGCACAAGGTCCACCAGCACACACAAAAGGATGTTCTTCTGTACGCTCAGTGCTGCGCAGGGGAATACCCGACAAATCGAGGGCATTTATTATGTTTGTATAGCTCATTTCATACTGGAGAGTAAACCCTAAAAAGTCAAAGTCCTTAACGGGATCTTGTGATTCCAAAGCAAAGAGAGGAATTTCATTCTCTCTCATTTTAGCTTCCATATCAACCCATGGTGTAAAAACTCTTTCACAGTATGTATCTTCTCTATCATTAAGAAGATGGTATAAAATCTTCATTCCAAGATGAGACATCCCAACGTCATAAACGTCCGGAAAGCAAAAGGCAAACCGGATTTTTATGTCTTCAATATTCTTATGAACACTATTCCACTCATTACCGATATATCTGGACGGTTTTTCAACACCTGCAAGTATTTCATCATTTATTTTTAATGTCATATTATTTTTCACCTACTACATATAATACCCAAATTCGAGCTTTTTAGCAACACTTACTTGTATATTATTGTATATTATTGATACATATCACATCCTATAATTATTACCATACCTTGCGGCCAGTATAACAGCTTCCTCCATGCTTACAGAACTGGCTATTCCTTTTCCTGCTATATCAAACGCAGTTCCGTGGTCTACCGATGTTCTTAAAAAAGGAAGTCCTATAGTTAATGAAATAGTCTTTTCAAAGTCCACCGTTTTTGTGGCTATATGACCTTGATCATGGTACAAGGAAAGGACTGCGTCATATTTTCCGTTTAATGCCTGATAGAAAACCGAATCGGCCGGAATGGGCCCTACGACATCAATCCCCATTTTCCTTGACTCCTTAACAGCAGGCTCAATTTGAGTCACTTCTTCATCTCCAAACAAACCGTGCTCACCGCTATGAGGATTAAGGCCTGCTACCGCTATCCTTTTTCTCTCAAGTCCAAGCATGCCAAGTGCTTTATTACAGCGTACAATATAATCAATAAGCCTTCCTGTCACCACCATGTCGCACGCTTTCCTTAATGATACATGCCTTGAAAGGAAGAACACTCTCAGATCATGAACCTGGAACATGGTCAATGGGTCTATTGTATCGGTTAACCCTGCAAGCATCTCCGTATGCCCTATAAACTCTATTTTTGCCGCCTTTATTGACTCCTTATTTATCGGCGCTGTAGCAATCGCTTTGATTTTACCCGACACTGCAAGCTCCGCAGAAGTTTTTATATACTTAAAAGCCGCCGTTCCTGCTTCAGCCTGCACTTCCCCAAATTTGACACAGCTTACACCCATATCCTCAACAGAAATCAAATCGACTGTTCCATAAGTATATTTTCCTTCATCCGGGGAATTCACGGTATTCAGCTTTAATCCTGATTGAACAAAAACCTCTGTTTTTTTTAGAATTTCCATACTC
>JAEZNF010000545.1 GCA_023441845.1 Bacillota bacterium
TCTCCGCGCAAAACCAAATCTCCCTTATACGATATATTCATTGGGACGTTTTTGAATACCTTCGCATTGTTCGTAATTACTTCCCCGACTTCTCCATTCCCTCTTGTGACAGCCTTTGTAAGCTTTCCGTCCATATAGGTCAGTACTATGGTCAGTCCGTCCATTTTCCAGGAAAGCAGCCCCTCCTCTTTTCCAAGCCATTCCTTTAGATCATCAACACTTTTTGTTTTATCTAAAGATAACATTGGGATCTCATGTTGTTCTTTCGGTAAATTAGTTAATAATTCATACCCGACATGAATTGACGGACTGTTGGAAAGCACAATGCCAGTTTCCTTTTCCAGTTCCAATAATTCATCATATAGTTTATCGTATTCAATATTAGACATAATTTCCCTGTTTTCCTGGTAATATGCCTTCGCTGCATTGTTCAGCTTTTCAATCATGCTTTTCATCAATTCAAGTTTTTCCGTCATTATGTAATCCTCCAAAAAAATTTACTATTTTTTACTTTTTGATCCCTTTGCCCCTGAAGCTCCATGTCTTATCAATACCATATAAACGGCAAACAAAGATAATGCCGTCCACAAAAGACCCCAGAAAATAGCCGGAATATGGGTTAATTTTGCCAACTGGTCTGCATCACTTAAGCCTCCGGCCCTTCTTCCCCATAACGAAAAGGGAAGCCTGAATTTTATAAGAATGGTATCGACAAATGTGTCATAGATAGCATATGCAACACCGGAAATACCCAGTATATCTATTGTCCAATCATATACCCTTTCATTCTGAATCATATAGATTATTATGGCTAAAACCGCAAAAATAATAGAATAGAGAAGCGTAAAGTTAAAACCCGCATACCTTATGGATACCCCCAAAAAGACTATGGCAACAGTACCCAAAATATACTTCTTTACCGGTGTCTTCTTTAAAGAGAGTATCAAAAGTGAAAACAGTACACTCCCTAAATATCCTCCATTGTAAATCATAAAGGAGGCTATCTTTCCCTTTGAATATGTAAGTGCATACCCGCCCTCATTAAATCCTATCCTAATACCCTTAATCCCATAGCCGAATATAAAGGCCATGGCGGCATGACCCAGTTCATGCAGAAAAACGGTGAAAAGCTTGAAAGGCTTTATTATAAGAGTATCCCATAAAGCAATTATCGCAACCAAAATAAATATGTATTTTCCTGTCTGCTTCATTTATATAATCACCCATTAAGATTATACATTCAAGAAATAAAAAAAGAAAGGATTTCCTTTCTTTAATTTGTCTCAAGGTATAAATACAGCCTTTCCTTAGCGGGCAATACAAAATGCACTTTACTTTCTCCTTATATTATTCACCATATAAAGGACAACGAAAATTCCTAACAGCAGGCCGACACCATCAAGTATTGATTTCCAGTCGTTTATGGAAAGAAGATATCTTAAATTGATTAATACAGTGCCCAGATAACAAAGCAGTATGGCGCCAAGTATAAGAAAAACGGCCAGTTTGCTTTTTTCCTTAAACTGATCCACCTTGAATATTAATATGAATACAACAATGATCAGAAGAAAATCGGAAGAATTACCTACCAGATAATTCGGGGTTTTATATATTATTGAAATTGCAGTAAACAGCACAAGCGCAATCCCCAATACTATGGGAAACGATGTTCTGGCCTTTTCTTTGAACTTGTCAGTTCCAAACATGATTGTATAGACTATAATTATTATAAGTAAATTTGACAAACCGTTCACACCTTATCTTAAAAGTTTTAAGTCATTATAACCGTAATTGAGCATATTAATTATATTATTTTTTTATTACGAATTCCATTATATTTAAAATATTATATTGTATCTACTAACTTTTTTAAAGCCTTATCTTATTATTTCCAAAAATTTAAAACTACATTCAATTGAAACCAAGCAGAAAGTATATAAAATAAAAAAAGCACTTAATGTGCCCCTTCCACAAGGAATTAATCAATACGATTACATTTATCTCTTTTTTGGATAAACGACAATAAAACTATATTTCCCGACGCTTTAAAAGCGCTAAAATTCGCTGTTAATTGCGTAAGCTATCTTATAGATTTAGAGTATTCACCATTACCTTCTTGGTTCAACTAACAGCTTGATTGCAGTTCTTTCTTCGCCGTCTATTACTATATCAGTAAACGCCGGTATACATATTAATTCAATTCCGGACGGGGCAACAAAGCCACGTGCTATCGCAACTGCCTTTACTGCTTGGTTTAATGCGCCTGCTCCGATTGCCTGTATCTCCGCAGATCCTTTTTCTCGAATAACACCTGCTAAAGCTCCTGCAATAGAATTTGGATTAGATTTTGACGAGACCTTTAATACATCCATAAATGTACCCCCTAATGCTTTAGAATCGCAGAACAATACACTCATAAAATTATATTAACAGCGTTTCTTAAAATACCTTCATTGTAAAACCCCACCACCTAAAAAAATCAAGCTTCAGAGATCTTGCTTTTGATACGGTAATTCTAAGAATTCACTACCAGTATAATAAAGTGATACCATTATTTGCTCATCTCTTAATATGTTATAATATTCTACAAAAAAAATAAAAATCCTCTTTTTTATTATAAATACATTAAAAGAATTTTTAAATTATTGCCATAAAAACTATACTTTTTCAAAACTAAGCAATTTGGACAGTCTTTCTATCTTTATTGTCTTACCGTTTTTCTCATCAATTTCCATGATTACAGCATTAAATTGTACAATTCCCTTTGCAACCTCATGCTTAACCGGCATATGGGTAAGGAATTTTTTAATAATGATATCCCTATTCACTCCGATAATGCCATCGTATGGCCCGGTCATACCGACATCGCTTATAAATGCCGTACCGAACGGCAATATTCTCTCGTCCGCTGTCTGCACATGTGTGTGTGTTCCGAGTACACAGCTTACCCTTCCGTCAAGGTACCAGGCTAAAGCCATCTTTTCCGAAGTAGCCTCGGCATGCATGTCAACAACAACTACCTTTACAAAGCTCTTTAAATATTCTATTTCCCTATCTGCCGCTTTAAAGGGACAGTCTATATTGTCCATATAAACACGCCCAAGTAAATTTAAAATCCCAATTTTTCCGCTTTTCGTGCTTATTACTGCTGAGCCTTTTCCAGGTAGATCGCTCGGGTAATTTGCCGGTCTTACTATCCTGGAATCACTCTCAATGAAATTCAAAATCTCGCTTTTTGACCAAGTGTGATTTCCCATTGTTATAGCATCAACACCCATTCCGTACAGCTCCTGGGCTACAACATACGTAATACCGCTTCCCCCTGCAGAGTTTTCACCGTTGGCAATGCAAAAGTCTATTGCATATTCCTTTTTTACTTTGCCAATCATTTCCTTTGCTGCTTTTCTGCCCGGATTTCCTACAATATCACCTATAAAAAGAACCTTCAAGGTACATCCTCCAATCCCCAATCCAATTCTATATTGAACGCGATAAAGATTTTACGCCGCGCTTCAATTTCCTTAATACAATTATCACGGAAATTGAATTTTCCAATATAAAATCATTTTCGTCATTTATATAATTTGCATTCAATAATAGTGTCTCTTATAAGTCAAAACCACTCCTCCTGCACGGAGAGAACGTTGGTTTAATTAAAACACTTCCAAATGCAAGCCGAGAGTCATAACTTTACTTTCCCATTATAGCATAAAAAGCGTGTTTCCACGCTTTTTATGTATATAGACTTTATACTATTTTGCATATTCAATAGTTCTGGTTTCTCTTATAACATTAACCTTGATCTGTCCCGGATATTCAAGCTCGCTCTCAATCTTTTTAACTATTTCGCGAGTCATCAGAACCATACCTTCATCACTGACGTCTTCCGGCTTAACCATAATTCTTACTTCTCTGCCTGCCTGGATAGCAAATGATTTTTCAACACCTGCAAATGAATTTGCTATTTCCTCAAGCTTTTCCAATCTCTTAATATAGGATTCCAAAGTCTCTCTTCTTGCCCCAGGCCTTGCTGCCGAAATTGAATCGGCTGCCTGAACAAGCACTGCCACTATGGTTGTGGCTTCAATATCACCGTGGTGTGAAAGTATAGCACTTACTATATCATTATTTTCCCTATACTTCTTAGCTATATCTGCTCCTATTGTAACATGTGAGCCTTCCACTTCATGGTCAACCGCTTTTCCTATATCGTGCAGCAATCCCGCTCTCTTTGCCAAAGTCACATCAACTCCAAGCTCGGAGGCCATCAAACCTGCCAACTGTGCAACTTCTATAGAGTGGTTCAAAACATTCTGCCCGTAACTTGTCCTGAATCTAAGCTTACCCAAAAGCTTAATTATTTCAGGATGCAAACCGTGAACACCTGTTTCAAATGTTGCATGGTCACCTTCCTGACGGATGGTGTTATCAACCTCTTTTCTGGCTTTCTCAACCATTTCCTCAATCCTTGCAGGATGAATTCTGCCGTCAAGTATGAGTTTTTCGAGAGTCAACCTTGCGACTTCCCTTTTTATGGGGTCAAACCCTGATAATATTACAGCTTCCGGTGTATCATCAATAATCAGGTCAATACCTGTAAGGGTTTCCAGAGTCCTAATATTTCTACCCTCACGTCCGATTATTCTTCCTTTCATTTCATCATTAGGAAGCGGAACAACCGATACTGTTACTTCCGAGACATGATCAGCAGCACATTTCTGAATTGCACATGAGATAATGTCTTTTGCCTTTCTATCTGCTTCTTCTTTTGCCTTTGCTTCCAAATCCTTAATTAGGATTGCTGCTTCATGCTTAACTTCGCTTTCAATATTCCTGAGCAGGTATTCCTTTGCATCCTCTACTGAAAGTCCTGATATTCTTTCCAACTCTTCAATTTGCTTTTTCTGAATTTCCAGCGTCTTATCGTGCAGTGCCTGTACATCTTTTGTCTTTTTGTTCAAAAGTTCATCTTTTTGCTCTAAGGCTTCAACCTTCTTGTCAAGAGACTCTTCCTTCTGGACCAGCCTTCTCTCTGACCTTTGTACTTCGTTTCTTCTGTCCCTTATTTCCCTCTCAAGCACTTCCTTGCTTTTGTGAATTTCTTCTTTTGCTTCAAGGAGAACTTCACGTCTTTTGCTTTCGGCAACCTTCTGCGCTTCGCTCAATATCCTACCTGCTTCATCCTCAGCGCTACCAATCTTTGCCTCAGCATGTTTCCTTCTAAAATTGATTCCTTGTCGAAAAAATATAAATGAAGCAATTACTGCAATTACTAAACCGATCAATAGACCAATTAAAATCTCTATTATGGTACACACCTCCTCGTTATTCAGTTTTCAATGGTCAATTTTTAAATATTATAGAAAACGAATCCCACAAGTAAAAAAACAATTTTGTCAGAAAGCCGTATTAAGCTGTTCCATAAATTGGATTCCACTTTTTCAGACTTCGGTTACTATAGCACAAAAACATTGTAAACTTTTTTAAAATCCATGTCAAGAATCAAATAAATACTATATTGCTTTAAACAAATTATGTACTTCGTTTAATCCCTTTTTGTCTTTTTAAAAGCTATGCCTGTTATCTATCGTCACATAGCTCATACCATCCTGAAAATCGACCTGGAACCACTTATCGGCAATTTCGCTCAAGTGCCTGTTATGAGTTATAATAATTACCTGCCTCTGAAACATCACACTTACCTGCTTCAAAAATTCCGCAACCTGAATTATATATTCATCACTTACATGTTTTGCAGGTTCATCCAGTATAATAGGCCCCTTTATGTCCATATTACTGTTTTCCAGCATTGCAATCCTTATGGCAAGGGAAATAACATCCACAACTCCCCCTCCTCTTGAATCCTGGGGCTTTGTTTTTATCACTCCGCCGCTTGAACTGCTTAAAACATAAAACTCAGCTTCCGGTCTTCCTCTCACCTCATTAATTTCAATTTTAAATTCCAGATTTGAGTCAAATATAAACTGAAGGCAGTTTGTAACCAGAGATTCAATCCTACGCTTGGAGTCTTCACGTGCAAATTCCGATACCCTCCTTAAAAGTGACCTTATTTTTTCCAGCATATCAATATTGTCCGCAATACGCGAAATATGCCTTTCAAGGTCAGTCTTCTGCTGCGTAAGCTGCTCCTCTTTTCCCTTCAAATTAAAATATACCCTTTTTATATCCTCATAGTTATTCTTTATCCGGTTCAGCTCTGCATTGTAGTCCATTTTTCACACAGCTTTCAATGAAAACGATATCTTACATCTTTCTGTTTTGTATCTTTGCAGCCTTAACAGTATTCTCCATCAGGATAGCAATAGTCATAGGTCCCACTCCGCCGGGAACAGGCGTTATATAGGATGCCTTTTCGGAAGCTGAAGAAAACTCAACATCTCCGACAAGTTTTTTATCCTCTGTCCTGTTCATACCTACATCTATTACCACTGCACCCGGTTTAACTGCACTTCCCTTTATAAGTTCAGCTCTGCCCACTGCTACTACCAGTATGTCGGCACGTCTACAAACCTCTTCCAGATCCTTAGTCCTTGAGTGGCAAATTGTTACCGTACCGTTTTTAGCCAGGAGAAGCATAGCCTGGGGCTTTCCGACAATGTTACTCCTTCCGACCACCACGCATTCCTTGCCCGCTACATCAATACCGGTCTCTTCAATCAGCTTCATAACCCCAGCTGGTGTACACGGGAGAAACTGCGGATTCCCTGTCATTATCTTTCCGACGTTTACAGGATGGAATGCATCAACATCCTTATCGGGATGTATAGCCAGTATGACTTTCTCCTCATTGATGTGTTTGGGAAGAGGCAGCTGAACCAGAATACCGTTTACGCTTTTATCCTTGTTTAGCTTGTCAATAAGGCCTAAAAGTTCTTCCTCTGTAGTTTCTTCACCCATGGCGTACTCCGTGGAAGCTATTCCTACTTCTTCACATGCTTTTTTCTTATTGTTTACATAGACTCTTGATGCAGGGTCATTACCTACAATAATTACAACCAAGGACGGATTGATTCCATCTGCCTTTAATGCATCAACCTCGGATCTTAAATTATCCTTTGTCTTTTTTGCAACTTCTTTTCCATTTATTATTACTGCAGCCATAAATACATATTTACCTCTCTTTTCCTTAATATACCTCTCTATTTTATTTAATTCTCTTTCTGTTGTCAATTTTATTTGCTTTAACTTTTTTGTTGCCCCTTAGCTTTCGGCTGGGTTTCTCAGAATTAGTCCTGGACTTTTGATTGGTTTTTTCTGAATTAATCCTGACCCTTTGGTTGGGTTTCTGCGAATTCCCTTTTGTGCCATATGCCCTTAAAGCCTGTCTCGGCCTAATAAGGCACTTCTTTCCGAAGCCTATAAGATCTTCCCTTTCGACTTTTACCAGGGCTTCATATACAAGTCCGTAGTTTTCCCTTTTCCTGAATTGTAAAAGCGCTCTTTGCATGGCCTTTTCTCTTGGTGACTTAGGCACGTAAACCGGTTTTAAGCTCCTTGGGTCAAGTCCGGTATAATACATACAGGTAGATAA
>JAEZNF010000553.1 GCA_023441845.1 Bacillota bacterium
TGGATAAGACAGCGCTGATGAAAGAAATTTTTGACTGGGCAAAAAGCATTGTAATTGCGATAGCATTGGGATTGCTGATTGTGAATTTTGTTATTCAGCCAACGAAAGTTTTTGGTCAATCTATGGAGTCTACCCTGCATGAAGGTGACAGGGTGCTTTTAGAGAAAATTTCACAGAAGTTAAATCGACTGTCACGGGGGGACGTTGTTGCATTTAAATCGCCGACCGACAAGCGTATCCTTATTAAGAGGATTATAGGTGTGGAAGGTGATAAGATTGAAATCAAGGACGAAAAGGTATATGTAAACGGTAAGGAACTTCGTGAGGATTATATAAAGGATGGAAAGACAAGCGGCTCCGTTAATACTGTTGTACCCAGAAACCAGTTGTTTGTAATGGGGGATAACAGGCAAAACAGCTTTGACAGCAGAGCATTTGATTGTATTAATATCAGTTCGATAAAAGGCAGAGCCCTGGTTTTGCTTTATCCCTTTAATAAAATAAATACTTTGAACCAAAAAGATCCTACAAAATAGGGTCTTTTTTTGGCACCCGTTTTCGAAGCGAAATCAGGCAAAAGGTGAGTGGGTCTCTATGACCACGAGTCTTATATTGGAAGCCATTTAAGAAAGGCAAAAATTGAGAGGGACTGAGACTTTTATTTCACAATTTCTGTATAAAGTTTAATAAAATATGGGAAAATCTATAAAGAAGGTAATGGGCAATTGGGATTAACAATTAGCTTCGGGGGAGGAAGACAATGTCTAATGTCAGAAGTTACAGTAACAGTGAGTTTGAGAAGATAATAAAGGAGTATATAAAGCAGGGCAAGGGGAAGCTTGAAAATGAGCTCCAGGGAACACGAGAAGCCATAAAGATGATCGCAAGAGATAAGACCAGAAACTTTATTAAGACCATGGACAAAGGCCTGGATAAGGATGAGCGGGAGTTCTTAAGTTCACTTATCGTGGCCAGCATGTACCAGTCTTTTTGCTATGGCTATGGGATTGGGAAGATAGAAGGGGACAGTAACAGTAAGGTTTTTTTATGATAGTCTTGCCGAAAGTCCCCTTAGGTTTTAAAACAAGCAGTTATTTCTATAAAACAAGGTTTTACTTTTCTAAAACGTGAAACCTTTCACCTTATCAAAAGAAAATCTTTCCGATATAATGAATCAAATGTAAAAGTACAAATGCTCCATAGAAGGTTAATGGCAGCAGTTGAGTAAATAATACAAGAATGTATTGAGTACAAAAATCCTACTTCTGAATATGCAAGAGGTACGTTTGAAAAAGTAAGTGCCGGAACTGTTGGCAAAATAATGAAAAATACGATGAAAGGAATTAGTACTTCTCAACTTTCTAAGGGGGCAACTAAATCAGCAAAAGTTATTTATAAAAAACTTGAGTAATAAATTTACTGCTAATGATTTAACAAAAACCACCAAAGAGAATGGATGGACCTATTTACCAGAGTGTGATAATAGTGCTACACCTTGGAGGGGCCTACGTAGCAGACCGTGGTGATACAAGTTCATGTAATTTAATTTTTATAAAGTGCTAACCATAAGTATAGAAGTAATTGTTCCAAAAAAAGAGTACCTGTTAAGGTACATGCAATAAGTCTATAAAACGGTTAAACTCCAGTATTTCACAATGTAGTGCTTTTGAACATTATCAGAAATGCACTTCATACTTATTTACTGCTTAACAAAATGAATTTTATCAAATTTATTTTGTTAAGCGGCAGATCAAGGAGAAGCAACAGTTGCTGTCTGACCTATGCCTACGGCACTAGAAGTTATGCTTTCCCATGTTTGACAACCTACTATTCCATCTGCAAAAAGCCCTGATGCATTCTGGTATTTCTGTACAGCCAATCGGGTTTTAGGACCAAAGTAACCGTCCAGATCAGCGTCGGTATAGCCAAGAGCTCCAAGGGCATCCTGCAATACCAGTACATATACACCTACGCTTCCAATAGCTACAAGTGGATATCCTCCTGCCGCGCATGCGGGTGGATTTTGCCTGTCATCAAAATGCACCCAGGTTGGAGTTAGGTAAGCAGGTTCTACGTAAGTCCAAATACCAGATTGTATTGCTACATTTCTCATGTTGTTTCTTGTATTGTAATCCAGATTTTGACCCACATCAAAAGAAACACCAGCATAATGCTGGGACATTGCAGCATGGCCGCCTTCCCATATTCGTTTAAATGCGTACCCTACATAAATGGGCTGCCCCCAAATTTGTGAAAATCGGTTAAACGATTGCATAGCCCTTTTGGTAGTCCATAAAGTACTTGAACGGGAGCTCCCTCTAAATTCCCTGACCAGCAAGGTTCCGCGTGTATTATACGGCATTGCGGCGTTTTCAGAAAGCTGGTAATATTCCATCCTGTTAGTATCATTATTATAAACAAATATGTTTGCCATAATATCAACCCTTTGTATTTATATAAGTTGATATATATATATGATTTGAAATTTAAATTGGTTCATAATTAAAAGGCTTTACATAACATAAGAGGTTTCATTAAAAAACACAAAAAATATATTGGAACGTAATAGGCTTGCGTGCATTATGCTTTCAGAAAATTCATTTTACATTCAACTGTCAAAGACTTGACTTTACATAAGAAATAAATTAAAAAACATATTGACACACTGCTAACCAGCTGTTATACTATTATACAATTATACTTAAATACAAATAATGCTATGAAGGATAAAAGATGCATCGAAGTGGTTAAGAGAGACGGTGGGTGGTGTGAACCGGGGCATTGAGATGTATGTATAACTCGATCCGGAGCTCTGTTGTTGAAGTACAAGTAAACAACGGCGGTGACTACGTTACAGTCCGGGTATCGCTAGGTAGTAGATTGGATACTCATTGAGGATTCGCCAGTGATGGCGTTTCAAATCAGGGTGGTAACACGAGGAATATACCCCTTCGTCCCTGCAACAAAATTGCAGGAGCGAGGGGGTTTTTTATTTGCCTGGTTTCCCAAAAGGAAATGCGGCAAAAGCCGCTCTCAATTACCCCGAGATTTAACTTTATCAAATAGTTGACAGAGGAGGATGGGTTCATATGAAAATGACTGGTGCTAAAGCTATTATAAAAGCGTTGGAACTTGAAAATGTGGAGCTTATTTTCGGATATCCGGGAGCCGCTATATGCCCATTTTATGATGCTCTGTTGGAGTCCGGGATAAAGCATATACTCACAAGACACGAACAAGGGGCTGCACATGCCGCAAACGGTTATGCACGTGTAACCCAAAAGACAGGAGTTTGCGTTGCAACTTCCGGTCCGGGTGCTACAAACCTAATTACCGGCATAGCCAATGCCTATATGGATTCCATACCTATTGTGGCAATTACCGGACAGGTTTCTTCAGATATGATAGGCAGAGATGTATTCCAGGAAGCTGACATAACAGGGGCTACAGCGCCTTTCTGCAAGCATAATTATCTTGTTAAAAAAGCTCAGGACCTACCAAGGGTTATTAAAGAAGCGTTTCATATCGCTTCCACCGGAAGGCCTGGACCTGTTTTGATTGATATTCCTATTGATATCCAGATGAAGGAATTCAATTTTGAATACCCTTCTGAGGTTGATGTCAAAGGCTACAAGCCTACTTATAAAGGCCACAGCATGCAGATAAAAAAAGTTGCCGAAGCCATAGAAAAGGCCAAAGCGCCTGTAATTTGTGCCGGTGGCGGCGTTATCAGTGCAAATTCCACAGATGAATTATTAAGCCTGATTGATAAGTGCCGGATACCTGTTGTGACTACTCTTATGGGAATAGGTTCAATACCTTCGGCGCATGAACTTAATATGGGCATGCTGGGGACTCACGGTGTGTATGCTGCAAATTACGCTATCCATAACGCCGACCTTCTGATAATAATAGGGGCGAGGGTTGCCGACCGTGCAATGGGGGCTGCAAGTAAAATAGCTGAGAAGGCAAAGATAGTACACATAGATATTGACCCTGCCGAAATAGGCAAAAATATCGGTACAGCAGTACCTGTTGTCGGTGATGTCAGGTATGTGTTAAAAGAGCTGATAGATATTGTCCAAAAGGGAAATATAGATAAATGGCTGGATACAATTAAAAAGGTTAAAAAGGAGCATCCTTTGAAGCACCTGGAAGAAGGCGGCCATGAAACGGTTAAACCCCAGTATGTATTGTCGCTGTTATCGGAGATGGTTGGCGATGATGCTGTTATTGCAACTGAGGTAGGCCAGAATCAGATTTGGTCGGCAAACTACTTTGGAGTTAAAAAGCCAAGAACATTTATCACTTCAGGAGGGCTTGGAACCATGGGATATGGACTTCCGGCTGCTGTCGGGGTGAAATTCGGCAAGCCTGAAAGTGTAGTTGTTGCAGTTTGCGGCGACGGTAGTTTTCAGATGTCGATGCAGGAATTGGGCACTATAAAACAAAACAATTTAGGTATAAAGATAATTATTTTCAATAACTCGCGGCTTGGAATGGTAAGAGAACTTCAGAAGAAACAATACGGCGGAAGATATTCGCAGGTGTTTCTCGACCAAAACCCCGATT
>JAEZNF010000635.1 GCA_023441845.1 Bacillota bacterium
GGATTGGAGATACCGGAAAGAAGCTGCATACAGGCAGAAGCAGGAATGACCAGGTTGCCCTGGATATTAGAATGTACCTGAAAAACGAAATCAAAAACATCGAAGGTATGCTTCTAGCTCTGGAAAAAGCCATAATTGAGTTGGCTGAAAAAAATCTGGATGCCATAATGCCTGGGTATACTCACCTTCAGCGTGCACAGCCCATTACCTTTGCTCATCATCTTATGGCTTATTTTCAAATGTTCAGAAGGGATATCGAAAGGCTTGATGACTGCTTCAAAAGGACAAATATCATGCCTTTGGGTTCGGGAGCACTTGCAGGAACGACATACCCTCTTGACAGGCAAATGGTTGCCGATGAGCTTGGCTTTGACAGCATTACCGAAAACAGCCTGGATGGCGTAAGCGACAGGGATTTCGCAATAGAGCTTGCATCGTGCCTTTCAATTGTCATGATGCACCTTAGCAGGTTTTCAGAGGAAATGATTTTATGGTCTTCCCATGAGTTTAAATTTGTCGAGATGGATGACGCATACAGTACCGGCAGCAGTATAATGCCCCAAAAGAAGAATCCGGATGTTGCGGAACTGGTCAGAGGAAAAGCCGGAAGGGTATACGGAAATCTTATGGCTCTTCTTACAGTTATGAAATCGTTGCCTTTAGCCTATAATAAAGACATGCAGGAAGACAAGGAAACCATTTTTGATTCAATTGATACCGTAAAGATGTGTCTGCCTGTATTTACCAAAATGCTTGCAACTGTTAAGGTTCTGGAGGAAAACATGTTAAAGGCGGCTCAGGGCGGCTTTACAAATGCCACCGATGTTGCGGACTATCTTGTTAAAAAAGGTATTCCTTTTAGAACCGCCCATGAAATTATAGGCAAGATGGTTTTATATTGCATACAGCATGATAAAGCCATTGAAAATCTTACAATGGATGAATTCAAAGGCTTCTCACAGGCAATCTCCGAGGATGTCTATGAGGAAATAAGCCTTAAAAAGTGTGTCTCGGAAAGAAAGCTTCCCGGAGGACCCGCAAAGGAAAGCGTACTTTTGTCAATCCAAAAAGCCGGGCAGTTCCTTAAGTCAAAGGACATATAGAATAGAATACAAAGGCTAAAATGCAAATGTTTAATAAACAATAAAGGGTGCGGGTTCTAAATGTCCCGCATCCTCTTTTTTCATACCAAACGAACAATATTCTTATTCACCCTTTATACAGACTTCAACATTCAGCCTGTTAGATCTGGTATCGATATGTAATTTAGAAATATTTATGCCCTTTTTTCGGAAGGTCTGCAGCAGTTCTTTTCTTATCTTTCCTGCTATATTGTCATTCTGATCCTTATTTACCCAGTTTTTAAAAAACATACTCTCACTCCTACAACCATTTTGTAATGATCAACAAATTATCCGTATAAACATTCTACAACATTTCCCTCACGATGTATAATATTTCCGTTAAATTCTAAATCATAAGACTAAAGAGCCTTATGTTCATCAAGGCAGGTAGCGCGTGTGAGCAGCGAATCAAATCAAAACAGTCATTCTACCTCCTTTATTTAAAATGGTCTCAATTACACTGAATAATAAAATTCCTGAGATGATAAAAGGCTTGGTGCCGCGGAAACCCTCTCACCTTTTGCCGGATTTCTCTTCAAGAAATGGCCGCTAATAAAAAAAGTCCGACTTTTCTCGGACTCTTCTCATTATATTAATTTATTTTGACCTTTTTATCCAGAGCTTTTCCAAAGCTGTACCATGAATCTCTCAGTTTAAACCTTATTTCTTCATCGAGTGTTCGCTCTATCAAATCATTCAACTGTTTTCTCATTTCAATATACTCAATTATGTTAAATTCCTGCTTTTCCAGAAGCTTTTCTATATCCGCGATCCACTCATTAATATGATCTGAACCCAAAAACTCTTTTGCTACCTTTTTCTTTAAGTGAACAATAACCAACTTGACTGCCTTACGCTTAATATCAATGTCTGTCGGTATTTTTTTTGTACTCTCCTTCGCCATATCACCACTCCCTAATAAAAATAATAAATCACTTAACCTTTAAATTTTAAACAAATCTCCGCTTTTTATTCTATTTTGGAATACTATTTTACCTGTATAGAAATCCCGTGCTCCGAAAGAGCCTCCAGATTTTATCCGGACTTCCTTTTTTAACAAACGGCCGATACCAAAAAATATACTTTGAAATCATATGATTATACTTCAAAGTATATTTATCAGATACAGATAAACTATTATTTAATTTATATTATATAATAATCCGTATTTTTATGCAATTTCTATTGTAAAAACTAGAATTATTTGTTAATAGCTCATAGTGCATAATAGTACTATAAAAACTATGCGTTTCGAACCGCTGTTAGTATGCCTTAAATTTCCTCATTTGACTAAAAATCCGAGAATCCGGACGATTGAACGAGCTCGCAGGATTTTCTCTATTGAGGTATTTGAGACACACTATACCGGCCTATACTGAAATCAATATACAATCAGCTGCTTATTATTAAGCTTACTCTTATCAACAGCCTCTTCTTTATCCTTTGGCACTGTAACGGTATCCGGATTGCCATCACTTATATACTGCTCACTTTTTGTAAGCTGTTTAAGCCACCACGCCAGATCGGCATCTGCAGGTGTTATACCGGATGCCCTGACTCTATGGGTTGTCAGCGGGTTATAATTTTTGCTTACGGGTGAAAACCACGGGTCCCAGCCTACTTCCAATGCAACAAGGTTTTCGTATTTAACTCCCTGATACTCGCCTTTTTGAACATATGACTTTATTTCCTTCGGCGGCAAACCTCCATACGGCAGTGAAATTGAGGTCATAGTATATCCGGGTATCAACTCGGATATCTTTTTCTGATTGCTCCCTATTTCCTCCTGTACCTTTTCTATGCTTTTCAAACTGCTTAAATTAACATGGTTATAAGTATGGTTTCCAATTTCAAATCCTTTGTCAACCAGGTATTTTAACCTGTCGGCAATTGTGCCCTCACCCGCAAAGGTATCGGAACCGAAGTTTATATAAAACGTTCCCTTCAATCCAAAGTCGGGATGTGTCTTGTTGAATTCCTCCATAATTCCGACAGCTGAGTCCTTATTGGCAACAAGCTTGTCTCCTTCTTTGACAAGATTAAATTGTCCTGCTGTTCCGTCATCAAAAGTAAACACCATCGGTATGCATCC
>JAEZNF010000110.1 GCA_023441845.1 Bacillota bacterium
AGTTCCTGATATTTCATTAATTGCAACTGTTGAATCGACTTTCACGTTCATTTCGATTTGTCCGCTTTTTATGACAGGCTCTAATCTTGTCCTGTTTTTGAATATTTCAAGTGAAACCGTCAAATCCGAATTATTTATTTTATCTTCCACAGCAAGCACTCCACCCTTTATCTCATTTTGGACAAACAGCATGTCCTTTGTTTCATCTCCATCTATAAAACCCAGGAGCCTTTGATCTTTAAATATTGCAGTGCCCATAACATTGGGCTTTTTTCCCTCGCCGACTTGTTTTAAGTCAATCGCTGCTGCTATGGAACCAGCCCCTTTTGTCGTCAGTATATTGGTAAACTTCCATATTTCAACGCGCGGGGCATTTGAGAGATTTTTTTCATTTCTCAGCGTATCATCCAGCAAAAATGAAGTAGCTTCCTTGGTCAGCCCTCTTGTTGTTAAGATTTCTTTTGCTGTTTTTTCTTTGGAAACTAAAATATGAACATCTCCCCTTGTTTCACCATCACGGTTAAACCAGTCAAGCACATGCACAACTCCTTCCTCGGCTATTTCCCTGCTGATAATTACAACTTTTGCATGACTCCAGTATACTTTTTTTCCCAGGATGGAAATTTCGTGCCTTACAGCATCTAAAATCGTTTTTCCCTCAATGGTTGCTATTATGGTCTTCTGTTCTGCCGTCTTATCCATACCGGCTTCCACTGTTTCCAATGTAATACTGAACTTTTCATTCGTCCCCTTATCTATGGCAATCCCTGCAACCACTGTCAGCTGTTCTATCTCCCTGTAATTCCAACACCCGGTAAACATTATCAAGTTCAAAAAGATCAACAGTGGAAAAAGTATTTTTCTTGCGGTATTCATTTGGTTATTTCCTCCCTGTATTTCTTATAAGGTTCTTGGCACCGATGATTTTAGGCCTTAATGTCATGGTCCACCATGGTGCACGAACCCAGACATCCTGGGCGTTATGGTCTTTCACTCTGGTAACATTAAGCATATATGGAACTCCAAACGATCTCATGCTTGAAAGATAAATAATCAGGGCAATATAACTAAATATAAACCCATAAACGCCTAGAACGGAAGCTGCAATAATAAATATAAACCTCAATATAAGTATAGCCCCTATCATGTTTTTATTTAACAATGATAATATACCTGTTAAGGCAGTAACTATTAAAACAGGTGCACTTACAAGTTTTGCTTCAATTGCAGCCTCTCCCAATACCAGCGTACCTACAATGTTTATCGCCTGACCAATGGTACTTGGCATTCTTGTGCCGGCTTCCCGTAATATATCAAAAATAAGGAGCATGATAATCAGAGAAAATACCGTTGTGAAAGGAACTCCTTCACGCGAAGCAGCAATGCTTAACAGCAGCTGGGTAGGTATCGCTTCCTGATGGTATGTCGTAATTGCCAGAAACAAAGCCGGTACACTTATAGCCATTATCGTACTTAAATTTCTGAAAAGTCTGTTGATTGTTGAAAAAATATAATTGTTATAATAATCCTCATTTGCCTGGGTTGCTTCAGCCATCACAAAAGGAACTGTGAGTACAAACGGACTTCCGTCAACAAAAAGAGCTATCCTTCCCTCCAGCAGTTTGGATGCTATTACATCGGGTCTTTCACTGGCTCCAACCGTTTCAAACGGCGAAAAGGGCTCATCTCTGATAAGTTCCTGAATATAACCGGAGTCGAGGATTGCGTCAATTTTTATATCTTTAAGACGCTGTTCCAGTTCATTCAATACACTTTCGAGCGCCAAGCCTTCTATATAGCAAATGCAGGTCTTTGTTCTTGTTCTCTCACCTATTTCACGAAATTTATACTTTAGGTCGGGACTTATAATTTTTCTCCTTATTAATGAGATATTAACCATTATTGATTCTGTGAAGCCCTCCCTCGGCCCGCGTACAACTCTTGCCGAATCAGGCTCGGTAATTGACCTTGATTTCCAGCCCTTTGATTCAATAATCAGAGCCTTATCATAGCCTTCCAACAAAAAAACCGTATAACCGTAAATTATTGAATCGACTATTTTGTCAACATCTTCTGAAATCTTAACGTTGTTTGATACGATTACTTTATACTGTAATTCCTCCAGCAAATTGCTTTTGTTAATTTCTTCAGTTAAATCGTTTTTTAATACCGGTTTAATTATATTTTCATTAATGATTTCGTAATTTACCATTTCTTCAAAATATAAAACGCAGCACTTTGCAGATGGCAGATATTTATTCTGGAATCTTCTTGTAACAAGTAATTCATCACCAGAAAATATTCCTCCGAGTAAGGAAATGTTTTGTTCAAGCGACTTTGTTAATGCTTTATCCGAATACGCTTTATCAATGTTGTTTTCCTTACCCGTTGGAGCAGACTTCTTTGAAAACTTTTTAAACATAATATCACCCATTATATTTATTTCCACTTATTCGGATTATTACTCATTATTATATAGCCGACCGAAAGAAACTCAGATTGATATCTTATACTGTTAAATAACCTGTCATTTGCAATTAATTTTACCCTGTTTGACCCCCCACATTTTTCCTGGTTTATTACTTTAATAATCGGACACAATAATAGCACAAGGGTTCGTGATGGTTGAGCCAAGAGTATTATAAGGTCTATTGGGCTTTTTGAGGCTTTATAATATTCGGTCAAAGGTTAATATCAGGTCTCGTCCTTAGTTGACGCAAAGGCTTGTTATTAGCCGGAGAGCAGAGCCTTATGATGTCCTTAATGGCTATAATGCAGTAACACAATTATTGCATTATGGTCAAAACGGATGTATAAGGTTCGAGCTAAGATTATTAAGGGTTCCGCAGGTGTGCTTGCTGCTTGCCTTTAGCCTACCGTGCTTTATTCGGTAGTCCCTGAGGCGGTTTTAAACTACTGGAGGTCTGTTGCAGCCGAAAGGTTGCAGCAGGTTTCTAAGGTACTCTTGATAGTCGAGCAAAGGTTGGTGTAGGTTTTGTAATGCTTGCAGGCAGTCGAAAGATTGTTTGCAGGTGCGTAGGGATCTGCATTAGCTAAAGCGAAGATCATCACGGGTTCTTTTTATTATTATGAAAATTAACCGGTCTATCCTCCCTCTTTGTCTTATCACGCCTTAAACTCACCGCTATAAGACTTTTTATCCTCGATAAATTCACATATGGACAATTGGTTTTCTTAAAACTGTTTTGAAGCTAAAAAAACCACCTTGTAAATAGTTGGTTATTCTTTATGCTTTATGATATAATAGAAATTCAGGGAAATTGAATCCCTTTACCTTTTGCCGGTTTTCCCCCTTAGGAAACGGCTTATTATAAACTTTTTATAAAATTCATATGGAGGGAACAGTTGTATGCCGTTTAAGTATAGAAAAATCCCAAATTGGAAGCTTCTTCCCATAATCATTATAGGGATTATATTCTACAAGCTGGCTGATAATGTAGGTGTTATTTTTAACGGTTTAAAGTTTTTTCTCTCTGGTATCAGCTATCTGTTATGGGCTTTTGCAATTGCGTATATTTTGAATCCACTTATGGTTTTTATAGAAAAGAAGCTTAGACTAAGGCGCGCGCTCAGTATTTTATTGATATATTTAGCCGTTACGGGGGGTATAATATTTGCCATAACTATTCTGGCCCCAATATTGGCCGACAGTGTTACCCAGTTAATTCAGAACTTCCCCGATTATGTCGTTAAGACCCAATCCTGGGCAAAAAGCAAAATAGAAACGTTTAAATTTGTAGATGACAGGTATAACATGGAAAACTACTTAAAGAGCAACCTTGACGGTATATTTGAAAATATCGGCGGCTTATTGAGCTCTTTTATAAAATCGATTTTCAGCAATGTACTGAATTTGACCTCCACCATATTCAAGCTGATTTTAGCTGTTACAATCTCCGTATATATCCTTTATGACAAAGAATCGCTTATTAAAACCGCCAAAAATATACTTTATGCTTTTTTAAGCAAAAAAGATGCCGAAAAGCTAATAGCGGTCGGCAACCGTACAAACGGCATTTTCTCCCGTTATTTCGTCGGAAAGCTTCTAGGCGCTGCAATAGTTGGCACTATTTGTTTGGTAGTGCTTATCATACTGAAAATGCCTTATCCGTTCCTGATAAGTCTTATTGTCGGTATTCTCAATTTGATACCTTATTTCGGAACAATATTAGGAATAATTCCGGCCGTGCTGATCACCTTATTCATAAGTCCAATAAAAGCTTTATGGGTATTTATTATCTTAATGATACTTGGTCAAATTGATGGAATGGTTATTTCCCCTAAGATACTGGGTGATAAGACAGGTATCAGTCCGATACTAATACTGGTGGCCATAACAATAGGCGGCGCCCTATACGGCGTTGTAGGAATGTTTGTGTCTGTGCCTATAGCAGCAGTATTAAAATCATTTTTCCTTGAATACATAAATAAAAGGCTGGAGTCTAAAAAAGGCCTTGAAGACTGAAAAAGGTACCGGACAGTTTATTTGGCCGTACCCCTTAATTTCAATAATATCCCGAATCTATATAATTTAATGTAGTATTATTTACCACCTTTGATAACTCTTATCTCAACATCCTGCTTTTCAACCTTATCTTTTAACTCTGTTACATTCTCCATAGTAAGAGCAACTACCTCTGTAATGCTGTCAAGTCTTTTAGTAATCTGCCTAAACTCTTCCTTGTTGCTTTTGTCATGCATATCAATTCTTTCATTCAAGCTTCTTCCAAGAACATCAATTTTTTCATTTAAACTTCTGTTAGTTTCACCAATTTTTTCATTTAAACTTCTGTTAGTTTCATCTATTTTTTCATTTAAACTTTTATCAAGCTCATCAATTCTGCCATTTAAACTTTTATTATTCTCACCGATTCTTTTGTTATTATCATCGATTTTTTCATTTAAACCTTTTATCTCGTTTAGAATCTGCTTTAAAAGTTCTTCCATTTAAACCCTTCCTTCTATTTTTGGTATTTATATTATATCATTCTTCCAATTATTTAGAAATATTATCTAATAACTTTTTTAAAACGCGTTCCTGATAAGGTTGATTTCCTTTATATTAAGCTCTTTACCGTTTAAGATGATTTCAACAACGTCAAACCTTATGCAGCTATTATGCAAATTATTCCGAATTATGTAGATACTTGCAAGCTTTCTGATGTTATCCTGCTTTCTTCTGTTTACCGCTTCGGCTGGAGAGCCGTATATCAGTCCGTTTCTGGACTTAACCTCTACAAAGCAGACAAACTCTTTTTCCCGGGCAATTATATCTATTTCTCCCATCCTTCCTACCCTGTAATTTTGCTTTAAAATATAAAAACCGCAATCTTTTAAATAATTTATTGCAATCTCCTCACCAAAGCTTCCTACGCTGCGTTTATTTCTTATGTCCATATTTATCACCATAGCCCTTATCAAGACTGCTAATAAAGACCAGTATTTCAGCCACAACTTCATAAAGCTCCTTCGGAATCTGGTCTCCTATACTCATACTTCCGAGTGTATGTGCAAGCTCGGCATTTTCATAAACAGGAACATTGCTTTCTTTAGCTTTTTCTATTACTTTTTCAGCCTCGTCACCTTTTGCAATAGCTATAATCTTAGGCGCCGTATCCTCTCCGGGAGTATATTTCAGAGCTGCCGCCTCTTTAACTTTCTTTTCCCTTGCCGTAAAAATCACCGCCCTTTATATTTTACAATCGATGGATACCTTACTTCCTGCCAATTCCTTATTTACTACATCATTTACATTAAGAAGATTCACATCCTCCGATATTATTCTGCATTTCAAGTCCACAAGCTTATAGCCTATATCATCCAACCTTTTATAAAGCTCACTGTGGCTTTCCTTTATAAACTCACGTACCCTTTCGTCCTCTACCCTCATATTGACGCTTATGCTCTTTTTGGTGAGACTTAACAGAGAATCAACCTTTCCAATGTTACAGGTGTCCAGTGATATATACATTGTCACGTTTTCAGGGTCTATTTTTTTCCGTTTCGAATCTCTCTTTAAAATATAGAGCTCACCGTTTGTTTTTTTATCCATAATGTTTATTGGAATTTGAACATAATTGCTGTGACTGTTTATATCGTTTAAAAACCTTATACCGCTTTGAATATTGTCTATCTTGTTTGACAAACTTTCACCTGTCGGCGAATTTGAGCCTCTAAGGCCTTCTTTTATTGCTTCAAGTTTTTCGTACATTTCCTTATAAACGGATTTTATATTAATATCCTTATCGATTTGTTTGGAATCCAGCTTTATAAAAATATCTTCCAGGGCCTTCTTTATTTGACTCAACTTTTCATGGCCTTCAGGCTTTCCTGTATCCCTGCCACCATTCAATTTATCGAGATATGTTTCAGCTTTAGCTGTTAGTGTGTTCTTTAATAATCTTTCAATGCCATTCCGGTCTTTCGGCAATAAGTTTTCGGGGCTGTCACTTTCAGTTTTCAGCCTGCTTATTATCTTTTCTGCCAATCCCCTATCAAGGGTTTTATCGGCGGCACCTCTTTCAAGCAGATTAATAAGGTCCTTTAGGTTTATTTTATCCGCAGACGAAAGATTCTTACCCAAAAAGTCCTGTAAGGTTTTTATTTCACTGCTGCCTGAATTGATATGATTAGCATCCAAACCGGCATTTTTATTGAAAGCGTCCCCTGCTTTTTCAGCGCCCGAAAAGTTATTTAAATGCTTGCTAACGGCATCTTTTGCATCATTTCCGCTTTTCGCTGCATTAATACCTTCAATGCTTTTTTCCAGCTTTTCCAATAAAGCTGAATCCTCTATTCCGTCCAAAGAACTCAGTAAGTCACTGAGATTTTGGCCTATTTTCATCCTGCCATCGACAATATTGCTCAAAACCTCAATGTTATTTTGGCTTATCCCTATATTGTTTGCTGTAAGGAAAGCCGCTTTTTGAGGGCTTAACCCTTTAAAAGCCTTTATATAATCAGCTACTTTTGTGAAAATTTCTTTATTTAAAGGAATGTCATTAGATTTCAAAGCATTTGCTATTTCAACGTTTTTTGGGTCAGCCTTGATATCTATAGCCGATAACTTGAGCGCAATATCGTTTTTAGCGCCAAAACCGTCCTCACTGTTTTTTAATGTTTCGATAAACAGCTGGCTCTCAGTTTTATTCTTTACCCTGAAGTCAACAAATTCTCCCTTTTTCACATCTATCGGAGCCATTGATGACGCCTTGACAGTCGTACCGTCAAAAAGCTTTAAAAGCAGCTCATTGGCCGTAAATTCAATTACCTGGGCTCTTACTATATCCCCCGCATTCAGTTTGCCAAGAATATCTGAAATACTTCCCATGTTGACGATTTGTCCTAAATTTATGTCGGCAATTCTCATATCTATAACCCCCGGGCAATTTATTCCAAGATGCATTTAAAGAGTTTTTGCACTCCATTTATTGATTGCAACCTAGTACTATACGTTTCGGACCACTTGAATCAGTTGAGCTTTCAGTTATACTTAAACGGTAAACTTTTTAATTAAAGCTCATTCTATGTATCGGACAAATCTCATATTCTTTATAGGTATATCTACTCCTATTAGGGCACATATAAATATCGTTCAATACATTTGACAGTTTATTTATTTTTTTAAGAAAATTATCATTGGTCCTAAATATCCATTGACCAGTTTTAATATTTTTTGTTATTATATACCCTAACAGGGTATATAATTTATT
>JAEZNF010000148.1 GCA_023441845.1 Bacillota bacterium
CATATTAAGTCGGCCGCCAAAAAGAAACCGGATACGGCAAAAACGGAAAACTTTTCACAGTACCGGCATACACCCAATGAGCAAACACACCGCCAGCTGCCCCAGTCTGAAGAAATTGCCGTCATAGGGCTCTCGGTACGTTATCCCGAGGCGGAAAATGTCGGTGAATTATGGGAAAACCTGTTGGCGGGGAAGGATTGTATTACTGAAATTCCGAAAGAGCGCTGGAACCATGATCTATATTATGATGCGGACAAAAATAAACTGGGAAAATCGTACTGCAAATGGGGCGGCTTTATTAAAGGAGTAGAGTATTTCGATCCCCTATTCTTTGGTATCTCACCAGGAGAGGCCGAAACAATGGATCCTCAGGTGCGTCTTTTTTTAGAATGCATCTGGAACTTGTTCGAGGGTATCGGGGCTACCCGTGAAGCTCTCCAAAAGCAATACCAGGGAAGGGTTGGAGTATATGTAGGGGCTATGTACCAGGATTACAATCTTTTTAAATCCGATATTGTAAGGGAGTCCGCAGTTGCTCTACCTACCGGATGCTCAATTGCAAACCGGGTTTCATATTTTTTCAATTTTCATGGCCCCAGTATTGCAGTAGATACAGCATGTTCTTCTTCTGCCGTTGCAGTTCATATGGCATGCCAAAGCCTTATTAGTGGAGAATGCAGTGCAGCGGTGGCAGGTGGTGTTAATCTGCTTATACATCCTAAAAAGTACCTGGGATTCAGTATAGCCAAGCTTTGCGGCAGCAGTCCCGACAGCAGAAGTTTCGGAGACGGAGATGGCTTCCTTCCTTCTGAAGGTATAGGCGCTGTGCTGTTAAAACCCCTTTCAAAGGCGGCAGCGGATGGAGACAACATTTTGGCCGTTATAAAATCAACTACGGTAAATCACGGTGGACATGCGAGCAGTTATACGGCTCCCAACCCGAATGCCCAGTCTGAGCTGTTTGAAGAAAGTTTCAAAAAATCAGGTGTCCACCCCAGAACAATCAGCTATGTTGAAGCTGCCTCCAATGGATCTGCATTGGGGGATGCAATAGAAGTAAATGCGTTGACAAAAACCTTCGGGAAATATTCAAAAGACCTGCAGTATTGTTCAATCGGGGCGGTAAAGTCCAATATAGGGCATTCGGAGGCTGCCTCGGCAATAGGTCAACTGGCAAAAGTTGTTCTGCAGATGCAGCATAAAAAGCTAATTCCTACTATTAAGACAGAACATTTAAACCCAAATATCAATTTGGCGGGTACACCTTTTTTCCTGCAGAGAGAAACTTCCCAGTGGAAACGCCCGGTTGTAAATCTGAACGGTGAAGAACTGGAGTACCCCAGACGTGCTGTCGTCAATTCCTTTGGAGGGGGCTCCAATGTCCAGATGGTTCTGGAGGAATATATTCCAACCAGTCAGGAATCAATACCGTCATGTCCTTCAGATGTACCACAGATAATTGCCTTGTCGGCAAAGAAAAAAGACAGACTCCGGACAGCAGCTAAGCAACTCCTTGAATTTATCGAGGTTCAAGAGGAACTTTACCTTCCGGATATTGCATATACGCTCCAGGTTGGGCGGGAAGCCATGGAATATCGTTTGGCTGCAGTGGTAAACAACGTAGAAGAACTGAAATGCACTCTGAAAGAATTTTTAGGGTCATACAGCGAAGATGGCAATGTTAAAGCTTCTGTCCCAATTTTTATTGGGAACACGGAAGAAGATAAATCAGACCTGAAAAGCTTTCTAACCGGAAAAATTGGTGAAACGGTAGTCGAAATGCTTATAGAGGAACACAATTTAGAAAAAGTTGCTCTTTATTGGACCCAGGGAGGGAAAATTCCTTGGGAAGAGCTGCACACAGGGTACAGGCCACATAAGATTTTCCTGCCCACATATCCTTTCGAGAAGCGAAGGTGTTGGATTGGTTCTGCTATGGACCAGGAGAACATCATAGGATTTAACACACAAATATATAAAACTGAAGTAACAGGCGTAACGGAAATGCCAATAATAGACAGGGTTTTAAGTGCGGTATCAAGGATTTTGGGAATGGCGCCCGAAGAAATTAATTCGGACAGGCCGCTTAGCCAATATGGCTTTGACTCAATTCTTTCAATGCAATTAATACAAGGGTTTCAGAACGTGAACGGCTTGACTTTAGATTTGTCCAAATTTCATGAGTGCAAAACGATAAACGATATTATCGGTATTATACGGGAAGAGAATGTAAAACAGGTACCCATGGGACTTAAAGCAGGGGAAATCATTCCTGCTTCGTTTCCACAGTATCCGGAACTTATACGGTTTAATAATGTTTGCCATGGGAGACCGGTGTTCTGGATTCATGGGGGAGAAGGTGGGGTTGAAGTATATAGCGTAGTTGCGCAGCATATCAAACGCCCCTTTTATGGAATTCAGGCAAGGGGATGGATGACAGACCGGGAACCGCTCCATGGTCTGCAAGCTATGGCTGCATATTACACACATATCATCCAGACTGTCCAACCGGAAGGACCCTATGATTTAGGTGGTTTTTCACTGGGAGGGATTCTGGCAAATGAAATAACACGCCAGCTTCAGGAGTTCGGACAGACTGTAAACTCTATTATTATGCTGGATGTACCATATTACCCCGAAAAAATCGTTTTGCATAACACTAAAAGGAAGGCAATGATTGGAGCAGTCAATACTGCTCTGGCAATAAGTGCAGGGGAAACCGAAAAACTACCCAAGGTATTGATTCATAGAGATGAGGTGGCTTCTATTGAAGAGGATGAAGCTTTTTTGAGGAAACTTATAGAACTTGCCATGGAGCGAGGTGTCAGTAAAAACGAAAAACAATTAAGCAGCTTTGTGCGGCAGTGTACCAAGGTACAACTGGCATTTGAGTCGGAAGACAATAGAATTTTCCCCCTGGTTCGCCCGGAAAGTGTAGCGTGCTATTATTTCTGCAATATGAACGGGGTGTTCTACGGTGAAATGGAACCGTACTATACGCTAACAGACGAAGATAATTTGTATGAGCGTGTAAAGTATTGGGAGGGATGGGAAGCCCATTTTCCGGATTTCCACATCATGCATGTGGATTCAACCAACCACTTTTCCATACTGGCTGAACCACAGTCATACATGCCTATAGTTGAGTTTTGCAACCGACTATACTCCGATGAAGAAATGCCGCAGGATTACTTTGAAGAATTGGCAAAAAAGTATAATACATCCCCAAAAACGGCACCAAGAAGAAAAGCCAAAAAAGGACCTGCAAAAAAAATATAAAAATCCGCAGCATAATACGGTAAGATGTTGACAGCTACATGTTACTGGGATAAAATTGTTTTATTAAATTTTCAATTTGTATGGCTTAGGGTTGAAAAAGGCTTATTACGGTATAAGTTAATAAATACATGGACAAATTTGAAGAGAGATAAAAGGCTTGCCCCATCGGTATTGAAATTTGATGGTGCAAGTCTTTTTAATTTATATTTTTCGCGGAAGAATAGGGTGGCGATTTTGAGGATTTTTACGGTATCCGATTTGCTCAAAAAATAGCGCTTTATTGGGTGCAGGGAGGAAAAATTCCATGGGAAGCGTTTAATGCCGGAAATATGGCACGAAGAATTTCACTTCCTACATATCCTTTTGAGATACGTCACTGTTGGATCGGTTCAAAACCTGAATCGGAAGGATTTGCAGTACCATATATACAACAGCCAAATAATAGCCATACTCCTTTTAATATGGGAGTAAACGCAAATGAGCTATTGAAGAATTTTGTGGAAGACTGTATTCTAGCGAATGTATGTCGCAGGAGTTTTTTAACGTATTTTTTAACAAACAAAAATACGCTAAAAAAACTCGAAAAAAGCCTGCAAAAACAAACAAGGATGTTGATTAAATGCAGATTAATGTATTTAAACATAATTGCTTTTCGTCAGAAAAGTATTAGTAAGTGTTCAGTAAATTGGAATAGATTGATATAAACACCAAAAAACTAGCAACAACTAGCTATGTCATAAGCGCCATATACAACCAGATCATAGAATACAGAGCATCATCTGAAATAGGCAAACTGGCAAGTACAGCCGGTGATGGTTAAATAAAACTTATTGAAAGTAGGCTATTTGCAGATGAGTAATAAAAAACAAACTATTAGATTTCCGCATATAATCCATTTCTTAGACATATTCAGGCAAATAGGTTGTGACCTAACATATAAGTACAAATTTAAATGAATAAAAAAGTTTAGATGAACGCGGGCTTTTATTTTTACCGTTTTTGCCATTTGATATAAAACTGGAAGTTGTTGCAGATTTGTCATAAAGATTTCTATATTTCTACCGATAAACAAGTTAGGAAAAAAATATTGCATGGATGCAGATTTGAAAGGAAGATTTTAATGAAAAAATGGAATTGCAAAGCAATTTGTTTTGTAACTATTGCTATAAGTATTGCCATTACAGGTTCAATCACTTCACTTGCCAAATCTAAAACCGCTGTATTGGACGAAAGTAGCATAACGGTTACAAATAATACCAGAGCTCGCGATACAATAAATATAACCGGCCTCTCAAACGGAGATACAATCAAAATCTACAATTCGGCTGCAGGTACAAAAGTAATTGGCAGCGGAAAGGCGTCTACTTACAGCGATGAAATAACAATATCAGTTATGCAGCTGGGTGCAGATGGAGGTTCTATATATGTTTCGGTTACGGGTTACCAGGAAGAGGAGAGTGAAAGGATAAAGGTCAATTTTGAGGCTGAAGGCATATCCGATGATCCTTTGCCGGAAAATATTTCTATAGAAAACAATGCAGGAACATCTGATATTATCTATGTGACAGGCGTATCGGCGGGGGATGTCGTCAAGGTTTATAATTCATCCAAAGGCGGAAGACTGCTTGGAACAGCGACAATGATTAATAATAAAACCGAGGCTGTAGTAAAAATAGGACAAATAGGAGCATCGGGGGGCAGCGTTTTTGTTAGTGTAATGGCAGTAGGCCTTAGAGAGAGCAGCAGGGTAGAAGCCCAATTTACTGCGGAACCGAAGTCTGATGACCCCGTTAAAGAGTTCATACTTATAACAAATAATGCAGGAATAGCTGATACTGTACATGTTACAGGTCTTTCAAGCGGCGATATCGTAAAGGTTTATAACGCGGAGAAATCCGGAAAGCTTATGGGCAGTGTCGCAGTGGGAAATAACAAGGATGAGGTAACTGTAAGTATAATACAATTGGGAACAGAAGGTGGCTCTGCATATGTAACTGTTACAAGCAAAGGTAAGGCTGAAAGTAACAGGATTAAAGTTGATTTTTCCAAAGAAGAAAAAACAGAAACAATTAATCCTGACTATATAACTGTTACTAATAATTGCCTCGGTACATTAGATAAAGTAGATGTACTTGGTATATTGGAAAAAGATACCGTAAGAGTATACAATTCAGCGACAGGAGGAAAGAGACTTGGTTCCGAAACTGCTGCTGCCGGTTCATACAAGCTTACGGTAAGTATTCCTCAGATAGGTTCCACGGCAGGGAATGTTTATATTACGGTTACAAGCAAGGGAAGGATTGAGAGTGACAGGGTTGCAGTTGCATACCTGGCTGAGCCGAAGTCGATAGCACCCAATGTAAATAACATAACGGTTTCAAATAACGCAGGAACTCCTGATACAGTAGCAGTTTCATGCATATCTTCAGGCGATGTTGTCAAAGTATACAATGCAGCCAAAGCCGGGAAAATGCTCGGCAGCGCAACGGTAAAATCAAATCAGTCGGAAGCGACGGTAAGTATATCTCAGATTGGTAATTCAGCAGGGAACATATATGTTTCGGTCACAAGTAAAGATGAAAATGAAAGTGACAGAACAGCCGTAACATATTCTGCTGAAGCAGCATCGGATAAAATCAGTCCACGCAGTGTAACAATTACAAACAATCCTGTAGGCAAGCCGGATACAATTCTGGTTACCGATCTTTCTGCAGGTGATACCATAAAGGCATATAACGCTGCAAAGGGTGGGAACCAAATTGGAGCGGCAACGGCAGCAAGTGGTAATACTGAAGTAACTATTACTATTGCTCAACTGGGTGCTGCTTCGGGTAAGGTATATATATCTCTTACAGCAAAAAATAAACTTGAGAGTGGCAGAACTGAGATTGCATATATAGCAGAAGCGACTTCCAATGCACCTGCTCCCAAGAACATCTTTATTACCAATAATGCAGGCTCTTCCGATACCATAAATATTACCGGGCTTGTAGCAAATGATATTGTCAATTTATACGACAGCTCCAACGGAGGAACGGCCCTTGCTTCAGCAACTGTTGCCAGTGGAAAAACATCGGTAACAATGACGGTTTCACAGCTGGGTGAAGATGCCGGGAGCATTTATGTTTCGGTTACAAGCAAGGGCAAGAATGCAAGTAAAAGAGTAAAGGTCGAATACAGCGCTGAGGCCATGACAAAAGATCCAATAGGAGACAATATAATAATTACCAATAATGCAGGAGTGCCGGACACTGTAGAAGTTACCGGAATATCCGCAAAAGATGTTGTGAATGTATATGATGCCGCAAACGGTGGAAAGCTTTTGGGAACGTCAACGGTAGCAGACTACAAAACATCGGCTGTTGTAACCGTATCCCAGTTGGGAACCGGCGAAGGAACTGCGTATATTGCGGTAACAAGTGAAAATAAACTGCAAAGTAATATAATTGCAGTGACATATGTGGCTGAAGCTCAAACAAATGCTCCTGCAAAAGAGAATATCACAATTACAAACAATCCGGCCGGAACAACTGATACTGTGGATATTATCGGACTAATGGCAGGAGATATAGTCAATGTATATAATGTCGCAAAAGGTGGTAGTGTATTGGGAACAGCAACGGTAAAAAGCGGAAAGACGCTTGTATCGGTGAATGTTACCCAGTTTGGTATACTAAGCGGCAAAGCATACATAACGGTTACAAGCCTTAAGAAACAGGAAAGCAGCCGGACAGAAGTTGATTATGATGCAGAGCCCAAAACAAGCGCTCCGGACAGCAGCAAAATCATAGTGGTCAACAATCCGTCGGTACTAATGACACCGTATATGTGCCGGATATTTCTACAGGAGATACCGTTAATGTATACGATTCAGCGACGGTTGACAAACTGATCGGTACGCGAACCGCTTCAGGAAGCGATTCAGGCATAACGGTTACAATTGCACAACTGGGACGCTATGCCGGTAAAGTCTTTGTTACCCTGACAGGCAAGAATAAGTTAGAAAGTGACAGGGTGGAAGTGAGTTATGCCGAAGAGTCTAAAACCAACAAGGTGAATGCCGATAATGTTTCGATTGCCAATAATGCAGGGACTGCCGATACGGTTTCAATAAGGGTTGTCAGCGCAGGTGATGTAACAAAGGTATATGATGCTGCCATCGGCGGAAGCATTCTCGGACAGATAACGGCTGCAAACGGAACAACCAGCGCTACAGTAGGTGATTTGCAGCTTGGAAGTTCGGCAGGGAATGTCTATATTACGGTTACGAGCAAAAACAAGCTTGAAAGCGACAGAACAGAGGTTGCTTTTGATGCTGAAGCACAGACTGCCGCCCCATCCGAATCAAAGATATTTGTCACAAACAACGCGGGAGCGGATGACATAGTTAAGGTTACCGGGCTTTCGGCTCAGGATACGGTCAAGGTTTATGATGCAGCTACGGGAGGTGCTTTGCTG
>JAEZNF010000172.1 GCA_023441845.1 Bacillota bacterium
GCTGAAGCTTGAGATAGGCTATGAATCCGGGACGCTTTCTCCTTCGCAGGAGGAATTCATTACATTTATTCCGTTTTCCTTCAGCGGTCAAAAACTGGAGATAGAAAAAGAACCCGATAGCATAAATGCCGAGTTCTTCCTGAAATATGTGAAGTTGGTAGTAAAATCACAGGGCACCATACTTTTGGAATCCAGCATTTTTGTTTTATATGAATAACGGACACCTATACCCCTTTATTTATAATTCAGATAAATTTCCTTCCCAATTTGCGACACCATAACGCTAAACCCTTGGGCGGGTATTTTTATGCCTGTATATCCTGATTTTTATACGGTTGGGCAAGGTTCTTATGTTAATGATAAAGAGACACAGGAGAATATAAACCGAACTGCAAAGCTCTTTAATCTTAAGCACAAAGGAATTTATAATATAGGCTCCAGCCATTATGGAAATTCAAAATTAGTGAGAGAAGTATGTAAGTTGGCAGTTCCTATTGCAAAGTATATTATTAATTCCGAATTCAAGGACAATTAGGGCAGTTGGCCCGGATGGTGCCGTGGAGTAACTTCTATGTATAGCTCCGAGATAGCGGTAAATCATCTGGTAGATACGTTATGTATTGACGGAAGAAGATTGGATTATGGTAGCACCAGCAATGACTATATTACTAATCACCCACATATACACTGGCATACAGATAATTTATTTTCAAAGTTCTGCTTTGAAGGTGGTAAGTATGATCACTTTAATACGGATGATTTAGATGTTAATACGGTCAGAGATTACTGTTTGTATATTGCACTTAAATCTAAACCAGCTTTCCAATAAGGGCTCTAATTGATTCCTCCAAACCCACTTGGGACTATATCTTTGACGAACCATAGCTTTCGAGAAAATCACAGCATTATCCAGCATTAAGTTTAAAACTGCTTCGGCATTTTCCTCCAGATAAAATTTTTCTTAAGGATGATACGCTTCCTTGGTATCATAGCCAAAGTTTCTTGCATCCCCTCTCATAAAATATGCATGAATTTTTTTACCTAATTCTTCAAGTGCCGGTACAGATTGATTCAATACAATAAAATTTCCTCTGCTTGCCGCTTCAAGTATGGTAAGCCCAAATGACTCTGAAAATGAAGGACATTGATCCTACAACCTTTATTACCACTTCAAGGCTAATTTTTTTACATAAACCCAACGAACCTTAAGAAATGTTTCCGGTAAATTAACCGTTCAAAAGGTAGTATTTAGCTGTTTATAGTAGATACCGCCTTTAATATCCGATGACCATTACTCCGCCGAAAATTCCATGCAATCTATAATATTTAGACTTTACAGACCGATGCGAGTGGTTTAATCTGCAAAGCTAATTTGACTAAATCCTTCCGACAAACATGGTTTGAATCCAATAAAATAATACGAATAAAGTAAATATGACTGTTAACGGTATTACAATAATTGTGACGCTTATGTATTCCTTCCATTGTATCTTTATTTTATTCTCCTTTAATATGTGCATCCATATAAGCGAAGCTAATGTACCGATTGGAAGGAGAAGAGCTCCTATATCACTACCAATAATATTGGCAAGGTAAATAGTTTTTAAAGTGACCAGATCCAAATCCATATTTGTCAATGTAATTGTTCCTATCATTAATGCAGGGTGATTATTAAGTATATTGGATAGAACAGTAATTAATCCTCCCATTAAATAACTTGCATGAAATAATCCTTGATTTGCAATAGGCTTGCAAAAACTTACGAGTATTTTTGTTAATCCAATATTATTTAATCCATAAATAATCACATACATTGAAAACGCAAACACCAAAATATGCCATGGTACTTTCTTTATAATATCTACCGGATTTGTTCGTATATAAAACCATCTGCACACCAATAAAACCATTGATCCCGATGCTGCTACAATATATATGGGAATAGCAAAATAAGAAGCAACAAACAGCAGACATCGTATACCAAATACAAACACCAGAAGCCTAAGCATAAATTGTGATCTTTTATGTTTTGTATTAAACATATTATTTCCTCTTAATGGATGAAAATACTTTTTGAAGAAAAGTTCCTCTATGTCCATTGATAATACAGGTAGTTTTCTGGGGAGTCTTTTCCTTAATACTAAAAACATTAAAACAGACATAAACACAAGTCCTGATACACCTGGGACAAACATCATTTCTGCTTGCATAAAAAGAGTCATATTTATTATCTTTAAAGCAATTAGATTTACGATATTACTTACACCTATAGGTGCGCTTGAAGCTGTTGCAATCAATGCTCCGCTTAATAAATAGGGCATTTGCTGGTGAGTTTTTAATTGCAAATTTTTAAGCAGCAGTATCAGGATTGGTGTAGTAATCATAATACTGCCGTCATTATTGAAAAGAAGTGTCATAAGAAAGCACAATAGTTGTATATACCAGTACAAACGATATCCCGAACCCTTTGCAAAACCTGCCAGTCTGGCTGCTGCCCAGTGAAAGAATCCAAAGCTTTCCAAAATAACTGCCATGACAATAGTTGAAATTATTGTCATGGCAGCATCACCTATTTTTTTTATGATATTTACAAGGTCCGGATATGAAACAACTCCCATAAGTATTATAATTAATGCACCTATCGCAGCTGGATATACTTCATTTAATCCTCTGGGTCTTACAAAAATTATAGTCATTGTCATAAGAAACACTGAAATTGTACCTATAACTTCTAAATCGAAAATCATATGTTCACCCCTTAATTTTGAGATCAATCAGCATAAAACAAATAAGTTTGTTGCAAAAAATTCCATAATCTGTTAACGTAATACTTGTTACTACATATTATGTTTACGACATAAATAGGTTCAATAAATTACCCAATCATTTTATACGTGAAATTTTTTATAACAAAAACTCTTTTTTTACATAAAATATTTATATGAGTCCAAAAAAATAAATGGGGTTAATAATATGAATGAAACAAGAATATTTATGACAGGTAGTAAGGATAATGTTTTAAAGCTACTATTAAACGACACTGAGATAATGACATTAAAAGAGTGGATTATTAATGATACCCCTACATTGACGATGTGTCTTGAGTCTACTAAAAATGAAATAACATTATTCAGACCACATATTTCTTATATACAATATGGTTAAGTTACAAATGTGCTGGGAGACTTCTGTTATATTATTATAAGATTCGTCTCCCAGTTAATGTACATATGCATCTTAAGGGCAATCTTATAAAGTTATGCCAACTGAACTATTGCCAAAAAATGCCCTTCAAATACTATTATTCTTATATAGATTTCGCTATCACTATAGAACCCTAATCAAAAGCTAATTTTATAGAAACCAGCACGCCCGGCAATAAGTACAAGCCTTCGAAGACAGTGGGGGCGGTTTTACATCAACACAGTTTTACCCTCTTTGATATAAATAAAAGGCTCGGGGCCGTAGAGGCAAGGGAGGCATTGGCGAGCAGTGAAGCGGAACAGCTAGCCCCGCTTGCCTTTGCCTGATTTACACTCACCTTCGAGAAATAACCACTTTTAAAAAACCCAATCAAGGATCAGGGGGACAGGACTAAAATTTATCACTCTCCAAGGAAAGTGTAAACTTTAAGTACTGTTAAGTACAAAAAAATCAATTTATATGCCTTTTTATAACCTTTTATATATTAGCGCTTGTCAAGAAATTGATCCATTCCGGTTACACGTTTCAGCAAATTATCCATACACAATTGTGATGCAGCCATTAATACCAAAGCTGTGTTATTTATTAGGTAAGTATAATGATCAATATTCTGGTTAGGTTTCTTCACCCTTTAGCCATTAATCACTTCTATGTTTATTTCTTTACTGCCGGCTCGTTCTTCACCATCTGTGTTCCTTCTTGTCTTTGTCATGGTGGCAGTCCTTCTTGTC
>JAEZNF010000180.1 GCA_023441845.1 Bacillota bacterium
CCATTTACAGCATAAAGCCAACCATCATAGCCGCCGAAAGTTCCCTCTACTTCTTTATTAATTGATGTTATGTATTTACCATATTGACTATCCCCAGTAATTATAGGGATATTATTATTTTGCAAAATATCATAAACAGCATCATAAACTGTTGATTTTTGAGTAGAATAATTGTTGTCTGATTTGATAATTGTGTTATTTATTCCCTCGACCCTTATGCTAATGTTCTTCTCAATATCTGAAGCATAAACATTTCCACAAAAAAACATATTTGCTAATAAGCATAAAAGTAAAAATATAGAACTAAGTTTTTTAAACATCCTAAAACCTCCAAAATTCTTAATAGTAAGATATTGTCATCTATTGCCTGGCTAATATTCTAATCATTGGCCGGATTAAATTAATTTGTTTGCATATGCCTCTATAAATTTATTTGTCATTGTTACACTATTTCAAAATTGATATTAGAAAATCCCGGATTAGATTAAATAGAACCCAATGCTTTGCTTTGAGTTTCTACATATCTCTCCAATTCTTCAAAAGAGTCAGTAATAAACTCATAAACAAGATATTGGGGATTTACAAAGTCAATAACCCTCTTAATAGATGGATGAGCAAACGGGACATGTCTGTCAATCCTAGCTATGTGTTCAAACGAATTAATATATCTGTTAAAGAAACTTTCCTTTGGGTTATAAGCATTTCTTTGAATCTGTTTTTTCACATATTTGCCTGAAAGAGAGCTGTTTAGGTGAATCCCTCTGATATTAAGTGATAGCTCCTCCAACTTCCCTAGCACCTCAAGAATATACAGGGCAGCTTCTGCTTCGGTCGACAGCTCTGTATTAGTATTCATCAAATGTCCTATGTCCAACATAAAACCTTTTTTGTGATATCGAATTCCCTCCATCAGTCGGGCAGCGACCGTTTCATCTAAAAATGTAAGACCTGGCCACCATTGATTTTCCAAAAGCAATTCAAAATTGGCATGTACACCATCTAACAATTCATTAATCATCTCAATGAAAGCCTCAATGACTTCATAGTCATTATATGTGAATCGGTAATTGTAGCAGTGTTCAAGCTGTACATGGCTAACATGAAAAACCACATATTCGACTCCCATATCACATGCTGTTTTGATTTCATTACGATAATATTCCATTATAGATTCCCTTGATTCTCCTCCATAATAATGGGTATACGAAGCTACATCTCCAAATTGTCTAATAATCTCTGCTTTATCACCTCTCCAAAAATCAAGCCAAATAGGCCAAAACCTCATATGAAGTCCTCTAATCAGAGAGGCTGGAATTATCCGTGCATCCCATTGGTCAGCTTGAATTATCTCTAATCCCTGTAAATCATGTTTCTTTAAAAATTGCTTTATCAGGTTATAATCACTTGAGAACCAATCCAATTCTGTTGAATAGTTTGAAAAGTTCATGAGCTTTATCATATTTGCTTCCTCTATTACGTGTTACTTTGCCTTTGGCAAAAAAACAAAACCTCTCAACTGGAATCGTCAAGAGGTTTTGCAGCAATAAGCATTAGCTTTGCACACAATTTAAACCACCCCCTATCGCTCGTAGAGTCTTTATGGTATCATTAAGAAACAGGCAGGTCTTCTGGCTAAAGAATCATCACCCTTACAACCTTCCCGGTTTCCCAGTGGCATTCTTGTAAGGATTACTCTTTTACAGCGGCGGGACCGCGTGGGATTTCCACCCACTTCCCTTTTCACCAATTCATGGTTTTTGTTCAAAAAATCATTGTTGGCACCTATCCCCAATATTTAGTTTTCATTTCTACTATACCTTATAAGCCATCTTTTGTCACGTAACATTTTGCTTTTTTTATAATAATTTTTATTTTAATTGCAAAACTCTATGTCTTGAGTTATTGGATATTCGGTTGTTCCTTCGCCGATCACAACATGCAATACTCTCTTGTTATTGAAATAATCTCCACTGATGTTTTGCGTGTAAAGCTTATTGAATTCTTCAAATATCTCTCCTGACATAGTTTTAAGAGCGAATACGACAGGAACACTCTCAGGTAATACCTTTACATATTCAAAAACGATATCAACATCTACTCTGATGTTACCAATATGAACGATTGGACGCAGAGGAATTCATTAATAAAATCCGTCAAGACATGTATAATGGTTTATCAAAGTTAGATATAAGTATGCCGAAGAATGATAAAGTTAAGTTTACAGAAAGGGGCGGTAAAAGCTGGATTAGCATTACACCATACGATCCACAGCCTGAACCTATGAATATTTCAAAACTACAACATGTGCTTCTGATTCAAAAAAAGTTGGGGCATGGGATCAAAATCTAATGACCGAATGGCATGTTCGTTACCGTGGACGAGGCATAATGATATATTGGCATGTCGAAAAAAAATCAGCTTGCATATATTCACAATTAAAAACCTGTTCATCATCAGAAGTTTCAGCTATGATTGAAGGACTATTGAAACACTGTACTGATATGGAGATTGAAAAGAACTTTGTTGATACTCACGACCAAAGTGAAGTTGCATTTGCAATACGACCAAATGGTTAAATATGCTACGGCCTTACGTTTAGGAACGGCTGAAACTGAGGCGATAATGAAAAGGTTCCAAAGAAATAACGAAATAAAGCATCCAACTTATCTCGCATTTATGGAATTGGGAAAAGCAATAAAAACTATTTTTCTTTGTGAATACCTGAAGTCAGAGGAATTAAGGATAGAGATTCATGAAGGGCTTAATGTTATAGAAAACTGGAATTCCGCTAACGGATTTATCTTTTACGGAAAAGGCGGGGAAATATCAACTAACCGGTATGAAGACCAAGAAATCGCTGTTTTAACATTGCATTTATTACAAAATTGCCTTGTCTATGTTAATACATTAATGATTCAAAAGATTCTTTCACAAAGTAAGTGGTATGATATTATGACACTAGAAGATTTAAGAACACTTACTCCGCTTATTTATACTCATATAAACCCATATGGAAACTTTGACCTTAACATGGATGAAAGGATACCAATTGACATTTCCATAAATTAACATTTACTTTGCCCCTGGTTGCGCGGATGCTGTTCACACCGACATAAAAATTCCTTGATTTCTTCAATATTTTATCATAAAATGGCGTAGAGTTGAATGTAAAGGATGTGAAAATTTGGCTAGTTTAGCACCTATCGTAGATGTATCGTATGATATATACTTTAATACAATTCATGGTCTCACTACGGATATGGGGAGAGTTGAACAATACAAGAACATGACTTTAAAAAGAACAGGCGTGAGCAAGTACCAAGTTGCCCAGTTTAACCAAATTCTCAAATTTGATTGGTCCCAGTATATAAATATTTTCTTTCCACTAACTTTATCAAGAGAATCTAAACCACGGACGGTAAAAATTTTAGGATTTTTAAACACTGGTAAAGTTCTTCTTCAGGACCAAAACTTATTGGATTGGCCAATCATTGCAACTCCTGATGAGATTGTCAACAAACCCGGACGCTCAAGGCAATATTTGAGTTTGACAAATTAATACGAAGTATTTATACTTTACAATACTTAATGGATCCTAAATTACAGCAAGATGTGCATCGTTCTCAAAACCGTATAGAATC
>JAEZNF010000218.1 GCA_023441845.1 Bacillota bacterium
GCGCTTGCCAATATACCTGATGAAGCGGCCGGATTATTTAAGGGTTATAATCCTGATTTGAGCGTGGTATCGTGGGCGGTCCGGTTTACAGCTTCTTTTGAAAATGTTTTCATGGTACTCAGCGGTATGAGCGATTATGGGCAGGTTGTTGACAATACCGGTTACATGCAGGACTTCAAGCCTTTGAATGATGAGGAAAGAGAAATAATAAACAAGGCTGCCGGGATTATTAAAAGCAGTATTGCAATCCCATGTACTGCTTGCCGATACTGTGTGGATGGCTGCCCAAAGAATATACCTATACACAAATACTTTTCTTTGTATAATGAGCAGAAGAAGTATGGGCTGATTCCTTCCCACTCGGTGTACTACTCGAATCTGACGCAGGACTTTGGAAAAGCTTGTGACTGTATCGGCTGTGAGCATTGCGAGCAGCACTGTCCGCAGCACATTGATATTATAGAACAGTTAAAAGCAGTTTCCGGGGTATTTGATACATAAATAATCGAAAAGCACCCGGTAGTCGGTAACGCACCATATTTCCGGTTTACAGATGCGTTATGACTCCGGGTGTTATTTTTATATTTAAAAACAGTATACATTCCTATCGGCTTTTAGAAGCAACCCCCAAAAGTTTTACGGTAAAGGCTTCACCTCTCTCTTACTGGAAAGTAAAACTAATTACCTCTTGTTTTTCCAGGCCGACAGATATAAACAGCTGGTTGGACGGCGGCCAATATGCTTACAGCCGAGGCTTGACAATTGGTTATGATGCTGCAATCGGAAATGGTGCAATGAAATTAGGTGTTGACTATTAACAGGATTCCGCTGCAACATGGAGTGAACCAAAGGTTATGTACACCTTTGCGGGGCAACGCAGCTTGAGGGTTATAACCAGTTTTCATTTGACTTTATTTATGACCCTGCAAAGATGATCTTACAATTAACTTAGAAAAGCAAACCCCCTTGACTTTTATTACATAATATGATTTTCTATATATAACACTCATACTTTATCCACATTTACATTATAATTGTTATATATACATTTTTCGATAGTCATTTGATTATGTCAACGACAAATACTGCATACAGGGGCAATTTACAAAAATTGCGCCAATACTCTTTTAAAACAGTGGGGAAACTACTTCTTAGTGTATTGTACGGTACATGAAATATATTATTGAAAAGGAGAGTTTTTTTATGACAAGTCTAATTGAAAAATCAATTAATTTGGGATTCGGCCTTTTTGCATATTCAAGAGAAAAAGTTGAAGATTTGGTAGAAGAACTTGTGAACAAGGGTGAGGTTGCAAGAAAAGACGCCCGGCAGTTTGCAGGTGAACTGGTAAAAAGAGGGGAAGAACAAAGGAATGAATTAAAAAAACTGATTAAGGATGAGGTAACTGAAGCTTTAAATTATGTGAACGTGGCAAAGAGGGATGATATAGTCACCAAGGACGAAATCAGCCGGATTGTAAGAGAACAAGTTATGTTGGTGCTGCAGGAACAGGGACTTGCTAAAGACGTAAATGCAAAATAAGCACAGCGAAGCTTTATCATACCCGGTTAATGCACGTGCAGGAACAGCGAAAAGCCGGCTGATATTATTGTGAATTAGCCGGGTAAGAACGACAGGCATTGTTAACCCTTGATTAAACAGTTAATGATAGTATAGGGATTATATGGTGATAAGAGTATGATTAGTGTCGGAAGATACAGACAAATCATAGCAGTTTTTATGAAGCACGGTTTCGGATTACTCCTGGATCAGCTTGGTATTCTTCATTATCTGAAGACAAAAAAAGGAATTTCGAATACCGGAGTGAGATATGACAGTTCAAGGCTTTCTACAGGAGAAAGACTGCGGTTATCCCTGGAAGAGCTGGGGCCGACATTTATCAAACTCGGACAGATTTTAAGTACAAGATCTGACATTTTTTCCGCTGATATTGTAGAAGAGCTTAAAAAGCTTCAGGATTCAGTGCCGTCAATTTCATTTTCAGAAGTGAAAGCAGTAATAGAAGAAGAATTTGAAGATAAATTGGAAAATATTTATAAAGAATTTGATGAGACGCCGGTGGCAGCGGCTTCGATATCACAGGTTCACCGTGCAAAACTTATTTCGGGAAAACCGGTAGCGGTTAAGGTTCAGAGACCGGGGATTGAAAAAAGCATTAACATGGATTTAAACATATTAAAAGACCTGGCAAGCTTTATTGACCACCATACTCAGTACGGGAAATTGTACGATTGCGGCGGCATGGTGCTTGAGTTTGAAAATACAATAAGAAATGAGCTGGACTTTACCAGGGAAGCGGAAAATATCGAGGTCTTTAAAAGGAATTTTGCTAAAGATGAAGGTGTTACGGTTCCGGGTGTAAAATGGATTTATACTGCAAAGCGTATTCTCACCATGGACTATATTGAGGGTATCCGTGTGGATGACTTTCCTGCATTGGAGCTTGCCGGTATTGATAGGACGGTACTTGCCAAGAAACTTGCAAGATCAATATGCAACCAGATATTGAGGGACGGCTTTTTCCATGCAGACCCTCATCCGGGAAACATTAAGGTTCTGCCGGATGGCACTGTTATATTCCTGGATTTGGGGATGGTAGGGTGCCTTAATGAATCACGGAAAAAAATGATTTCGGACTTATTCATTGGGGTGGCCTCAAAGGACAGCAGGTTGGTTGTCAAGTCTATTATCAGTATGGAAACAATGCCCGATCGAAGCAATATAAAGAGGTTCGAAAAAGATGTGGACAAAATTATTGATAAGTATTTGACAATGTCCTTGAACGAGATAAAAATTGACAGTCTGCTTAATGAGATCTTCAATATTGCGTTTATAAACCATATAAAGATTCCCAGTGAATTTGCTTTATTAGCCAAGACCCTCGGAACCCTTCAGGGCTTACTGGAAAAGATGGCCCCCGATCTCAATACCCTTGATGTGGCAAAACCCATTGCAAAAAAGCTTATACTTCAATCCTTTTCTGTAGAGAAAATAGGAAAGGACATTAAAAAAAGTCTGTGGAGATACAAGGATCTGTTAACGGAGATTCCATCTGCACTTCTGAACCTCTTGGCGAAAATGGATGGAGAGGACTTTGCCGTCAAAATGGAGATAAAAGGTTTAAACACTATTCAGAAACGATTGGAAAGGGCAATTAACAGAATGTCCTTTAGCGTGGTTCTGCTGGCTGTAAGTATTATTATTACAGGAATCATTATAGGCTCCAGTTTAAGTGCAGGAGAAGGAAGTGAATTATATTTCCTGAACGTTACCATTTTGAAAGCAGGACTTTTAATAGCTATAATTATTGTTTTATGGCTTATTATTTCGATGTTCAGGTCAGGACGCTGAAATAGAGGCTGCATCTTCATAATTATATTATGCGTAACGAATATATATAAATCCGAAAATTAGTTTACATTAAAAAATTTAGTTTTAGTGATATTGTATTAAGGAAATTGAAGCGCGATCTAAAATTTTTATCGCATTCAATCTAATTCCTTAATTTTGTGGTCCGAATCCCCTGAAATTTATGAATTACAGACCTCTAAATCAAAACATAAAAATGACGTCAACCATAATTGAGTGATTGACGTCATTGAGAATTTATATTTTTCCGCTGTCTACTTGGCAGGGAGCAATCCAACATAAGGAATGCAGGGTTTATATTGCTGCTATTAGTAATCTTTGAATGTTTTATTGAAATGTCCTGCAACTATCATAATATCGGTCATATTTATGGCTCCGTCGACATTGATATCAGAATCCAGAACATACATGGGGCTACCTTTTCTTGTGTTAAAGGAAGCTGCTATGTTCATTATGTCAGAGAAGTTTATTGCACCATCCTGTTTTCCGTTTATTACCATGTCGCCGGCCCATAAACATATAGGTGCGTTCATTGTACTCACTTGAACATCCTTTGTGACGGAAATACCTTTGAGTTCGCGGTATAGGTACGCAGGCTTACTTATTTTAAGGGTGTAATCGGAATCGCTTTTGGGAACACCTGTTATCTCGAAATACCCGTCCTTATCGGTTAAAGCTGAAAGGGAGGTACCGGAAATTTCCACTTTAAAGCCTGGCTTCACAGTTGGTGCATCGCCTGATCCCTTCAAAAAATCAGGGGCAACATAACCTGAAATCTTAAATCCTTTAGCGGGTGTAGATTTAGGTGTAGGAGACGGCGCTACAGAAGGTTTGCCACCAAATGGGTCCTTTCCGGAAACCATGACACCATCTTTATAAATCGGGATGTTTTCCAGTGTTTTGTATTCGTCGCCTATTCCTTCATGGGAAAAGTCATTGGAAGAATTCCAGAGTTTGTTTTCATAATAGTAAACCGCAAACTGCACATAAGTTCTAGCGTATACAGGTTTAGGGAAAGATATTTCTACATAATAGATATTCTCATCCTCTTCGCATTGTTTAAGTGAAGATATTTCGGCATCGGCAGGCGAATAATACACCTTTGTAACGAATTTATTCATATCGATTTCCGCATCGGCATACTCAGACAGGTCGATATAATACCTGCAGGATAAACCCGGCTCGTATTGAGGAGGCGATGTAATAATATTATACATATTAAGGTCAACTGTAACACCGTTCGAATCTTCTTCATATATCTTAGCGTCTGAATAGTATTGAGGCGGTTCGCCTTCAATACCGGGAGTGTCTTCGGGCATCTGCCCTTCCCCAAAATATTTGGACATACCTGCCAGTGCACCAACAAATCCTGCATTGTAGTCCAGTCCGGTTTCTGAGTAGACATACTCATCAACGACGTCATGATATTCATCCTTCATATCGGCGCCTCCCACAAGAGCACCATATAAGATATGTCTTTGAGGGGATAGCTTCGTTTCATCTGCAGGTGGACCCTCAAGCCTTCCGCTTGCGGCTCTGTGATGTGGGAATTTGGGATAATTATCTCCGAAACCAACCATATAAGACATATTATTGGGATTATCACCCAGAATATAGTCAATCTGATTTTTTGCAAAGTCAAGACATTTCTTGTCACCTGAATATTTATAGTTAACAAGCTGAACCATTGCATCTGCTGCCGGATACTTACATACACCCCAGCTATCCAGGTATTTTAAGCCTCCCGGGGTAGTCTTTAATCTGCTCTGCCAGTAATTCAGGTGATCTTCATTAATTTCTTTATACAAGGGATTGGATGAAAGTGTAGCCAGCTTGGTAAATACTCCTGTCAAAACATAATCCCAGCATTGGGTCCAATTGTCGTTAAAGGAGTTTCCGCCTGTGATTCCTTTCTCAACCATAAGCTTATCGACATTTTCCATGTATGTATTATCATTTGTAGCAACATAAAGCCAGATTGATCCCCACATAAGTTCGTCCAGATATGTTCTTGGGAGATAATAGCTTTGTGCTTTACTGTTTCCTCTGTAGGTCATACCGAAGGTATAAAGGTCTTTAGCATAAGTCAGGCATTTTTCTGCATATTCCTTATCCCTGTCCTTGTAGTTCAAATACATGAGAGCCAATGCAGCTGCCGCATCGCCGGCTACATCCGAACCGGGGTCTTCAGGTGTTGCAGCATAATAAGTAGGCCTGTCGTTTGTTTGGAGTTCGGGAGGTCCCCAGTATTGATGGTCCACATCACCGTCACCACACTGGTAGTAAAATGTTTTCTTATCAGGGAAGCATTTAATAAAGTAATCACAGAAATGCTTTAAAATATTAAGCATATATCCGTCCTGTCCCTTTTCAATAAAAACATCTGAGAATTCGTAGTAAGCCCATGCAAGAGTGGAAGCTGAAGCACACTGCGGCAAGCCGAATTTTACATGGTCTCCACAGTCATGAAATCCTCCGGTCAAATCCAGTCCTACATCTTTCCCGTCGTCAACATGGCAGGGACCGCGCCATTTTAGCCTGTTGTTTCCTGCATCGGGACCACACCAGTTCGCTTCATAGAATAGAATTGATTTGGCGAATGCATCAACGTAGTTGAAATCTGTCTTATCCGCAGCTATAGCTGACTGCGGAATTATGCCTACCAGGAAAACGGCAAGCAAAACCAGTACACTTATTCTTTTTCTCATTTTGTACCCCCCTTATTTCTCCGTGGTCGGTTAATAAAGCCGATACTGCTGATTAAGTATTATATCGTCACTTTAAAAACGCATTCCGTTATATAGAATATAAAACTAAAAATTTTATATATCTTTAATTTCTATTTTATATGATAACTGCGTTTTGTTCTACCTTTTTGTTCTAAAAAAATCCTGAAATCTCAATAATTTAACGAGATTTCAGGATTTTTTAAGTAGATATCTCCAGAAGAAAAAATGAACAGTGTTCAAAAGCAATTCACTCTTTAATTGCTTTTGGCATTTGTTACTTGTTTTAAATGTCCACTTAATTCTTGTATTTCATTTATAAAATTACTTATTTGCTGTATTTGACTATTCTCATTTTCTATGGTTGCCGGTACTTCCTCGGTTGATGCTGAATTTTGCTGTGAGATACTTACCATATTTTCCATCTTACTTTGAACTTTCTCAAATTTCTCTACAACGTTTTTAATTTTATCCAAACCCTTTATTATTTCTGTGTCGGTTTCACTGAATGCATCCATAATATCCTGAAAATAAGATGATATATTGTATATTATCTCTTTACCCTCTTTTGTTGCACTATCACCTTGATTTACCTTTTCATATGCTTCCTGGGACTTGGTGAACAATCCTGTTGTTACCTGCGTTATATCACTTACTATTCTTGTGCTTTGTTCAGCCAGCTTTCTTACTTCATCGGCAACGACAGCGAACCCTTTCCCGTGTTCTCCTGCACGAGCGGATTCTATAGCGGCATTAAGCGCCAATAGGTTTGTTTGCTCTGCAATTTGTGTTATGTCTTCCGGTAGGGTATTAACTTTTGTCATACTTGTCTGAAGCTCAGATACGGTTGTATTGGCTGTAGCTATGGAATTGCTGATAATGCTTATCTGGTGATTCATTTGCTCTATTTTTTCCCAGCCTCTTCGCACTCTTTCGCTCATTACTTCAGCAGAATCCAATGATGAACCATGGTCTGCCATATAAGCCAAGAACTGCGTTAATGACGATGTGGTGCTGTAATGGTAATGGGAAATTATGACCAATTATATGACTATAGTAATATTTACTATTTACATAATACAAAGTAATATAGAAGTATAGTTTTTACTGTTAGGCCTGATAGCAATTTAAGAAACAGGAGCAATAATAATGAAAAGCCATAAAAAGATAATCATATTGGGAAGGTTTATTATTTTTAATGATGTTTCTAGCTTCAGGCTGTAGTAAAAAAGAATCGAATCCGAATAGGGATAAACCGCTTAATACTCCTATGGTAACTTCGTCGTATGCAGGAAGCGGAAAAACCGCTATAAACATTACGGAGGGTGAGAGTTCATGAAGAACGATAAGTTCAGATACCGTTTAATTGAGTTTTGTACAGGCCGGTTTCTTGAATGAAAGCCTTGGAGTTACAGTTGGCTTGGATGGGGAGGTCCATTATACAACTGACGGAGGAAAGAGCTGGCCGGATGCCAATAATAATTCTATGTGCAGATATGTATTGGATTTTGTTGATAAAGATACTGTCTGGCACTGCGGAAACAATGGGGACATAGGGATTAGTACCGATGGAGGGAGGAATTGGAACTGCCAACCGGGAGTTTTTATAGAGAAGGGCTGCTACTTAAGCGCTTTAGATTCAAAAAGTGCATAGGTTCCAAACCGCTCAAAAGATGGGAAATACATAACATATGACGACAACCATAACAAAATAACACTTTTGAAATACGAAAAATGTAAGTGATTAAGTAAGGAAAAACGAGGGGGTAATTAAAAATGAGGTTATCTAAAAGGTTTAAACGCTATTTATATATGGTGGTTATGTTTGCTTTCATGTTTTCATCATATGCTCCAAACAGTTTAGCTTATTCTGCAGGAAATTATGCGAAGGAAGCTTCTTTGGAGGTATCTGGGAATACAACCGAAATACCGGTTCAGGGTGAAAACAATTTGAATAAAAAGACCGGGGATCTGCCGCTCACACAAGAGGATATTGATTGGATGCATAAAAACATGAAGAAAACAACACGTGTTGAGAAGAGCGACATATTAAGCAATAAAAACAGTAGTCAGAGAAAAATATCCGGCATAGAGAAATCGGGCAGCAACTCTGCAATAAGTCTCAATGCTCAAGATGGAATCTATGCTTCAACAAGCAGCAATACTGAAGACAGCTTACCTGCAGAGGTAGACAACAGTACAAAAAAATATTTTCCTCCTGTAGGAAATCAGGGAGGTTTAGGATCATGCGCAAGTTTTAGTGCAACATATTATACCATGACATATATGAATGCTATGGCTAGAGATATTGATGTGCGTACGAACGGATATGCAAGCATATTTTCACCTAAGTGGACTTATAATTTTTTAAATGGAAATGCTAATAAGGGAAGTGATACTGTAAATGCTTACAGGATATTTATGGATCATGGAGCAGCCTTATGGAATAAGTTTCCATACGATGAGAATTACGGTGAATGGTGCTTGGATCCGGAGGTTTGGAAAGAAGCTATGCAATACCGAATGAAAGAGTGCGGTTATGTGGATATCGGCACGCCTGATGATCCTACTCCCGTGACAAATGCTCAGGATTCCGATTTGGCATTAATAAAGGGGGAATTGGCAAGCGGTAAAATACTTAACTTTTCGACCTCTATGTGGTTGTGGAAATATACTGATATATTATATAAAGAAGGAGCCGATAATCGTTTTGTAGGTCAAAAAGCATGTACTCATATGTTTTATGCGGGCGAAACTGATGTTGGACTTCATGCAATGACTCTGGTGGGTTATAATGACAATATATGGATAGATGTTAATGGCAGTGGAGAAGAGGAACCAGGAGAAAGAGGTGCCTTCAAGATTGTAAACACATGGGGAGAAAGCTATGCAAATGACGGATTTTGCTGGGTTGCATATGATGCGCTCAATACGGTATCCTCTGTGCCGTCTCCTACGGGTGTTACCCCTTCACCTACTCCAGCCGGTGAACGCAAACGGATATTTGACAGTTCAGACAATGTTAACCGGGCTTACTGGATTACGGCAAACGATTCATACACGCCTAAACTAATCGGGCAATTTAAGGTTAACCATGCAAAAAGAATTCAACTAAGTATTAAAATCGGGTATTCGCCGATTAATCAAATCAATCCTGTCAAATACCTTGACGGCTACCCTTTTGTTATTAATTACCATATTAATAATAGTACTGGAAATGTGGCTTTTGATGGCACAAACACTGCTTGTGACGGTGAGTTCGCCCTTGACTTTACAGATTTAATTAATAAGGAAAATCTTGGAAACGTCGATAATTACCGGTGGTACGTAAAGGTAAGTGACTCTATGTTGGATGGCTCGCCAGCCACATTAAAAAGCTTTAAATTGATAGACAGTGCCAATAGGGAAATACAGTCTCCGGAAGCAATAGACAGTCAAGGGACTTTGAATTATACAGTAGATAGCGGAGAGACCTTCGCCAGTGCATATGTAAACAATCCTTCACTTATACAGCCTGTTAAGATAAATGCTTTTACGGCAGACAAGACAAGTCCGTTGCAGGCAAAAACACCCGCCCGGTTTACAGTAAATGCACAGGGAGGACAGAATCTTCAGTACCAGTTTTTTGTTGATGGTGTGAAAGCAACAGATTACTCGCCATCCGATACCTTTGATTGGGTTCCGTCAATACCCAAGACCTATAAAATCACGGCCTGGGTTAAGGATAGAGATTCAGAAAGGCCGTATGATGCATCTAGCGAAGTTAACTACATAGTAACACCTATACCTACCGCAATGTTTGACGAAGGTTTTGAGAGCGGCGGATTTACAACCGGAAAC
>JAEZNF010000291.1 GCA_023441845.1 Bacillota bacterium
ATATTCTCGGCTGCCCATCTTGCAGCCAGTCCTTCAATCATCATTCTTATGATATATATATCTTCTATATCCTTGGCAGATATACCTGTTACAATAGCACCCTTGTTTGGTATTGATTGTACAAGCCCTTCAAGCTCCAACTGTCTAATAGCCTCACGTATAGGAGTTCTGCTGACTCCCATTTCCTCAGAAAGTCTGGTTTCAATCAAACTATCTCCCGCATTGTACTTACCGTTTAAAATATCGTTCTGAAGCTGTGTAAACACCTTACCGCGCAGCGAATGCAGAAGACCATCGTTTTCACTATGTTCAATCTTTGACATTATAGCTCTCCTCCTTTGAAGAGCAGTTGAACAAGAACTCTGTCCTAACTGTTTTTCCTGGTGTAGTTAAGCAGACCACCTGCCAGAATCATTTCAACCTGTCTGCCGGATAAAGCTACGTTAACTTTAAAATCCTTATTTTTCGTCTTATTCTTAACTATAAGCTCTCCACCGCCGTTTTTAACCTGATCTATTGCATTTTCAAGAACAATTTCGTCTCCGTCTTCAATGCCGTCATAGTCCTTTTCATCTGCAAATGTCATTGGTATAATGCCTGAGTTTATAAGATTTGCCATATGGATTCTTGCAAACGATTTTGCCATAACGCCTTTAATTCCAAGCTGCAGTGGTGCCAGAGCCGCATGTTCACGGCTTGAGCCCTGACCATAGTTTGAACCGCCTACAATAAACCCTCCCCCGTTTTCTTTAGCTCTTTTGGGGAATTCAGGATCGCACGGAGCCAGACAAAACTCTGCAAGATACGGAACATTCGAGCGGAATGGAAGCAGCTTTGCGTTTGAAGGCATTATGTGATCTGTTGTGATATTGTCTCCCAGCTTAATAAGCACCTTTCCTTCAACTTTATCGGATAATTCCTTGTTTATCGGGAACGGTTTGATATTAGGCCCCCTTACAACCTCTACGTCTGTTCCTTCCGGAGCAGGTGCAATAACCATGTTGTCGTCTATAACAAACTTTTCAGGTATATCTACACTGATATCTCCGCCCAACTCCCTAGGATCGGTAAGTACTCCCGTAATGGCGCTTACTGCTGCCACTTCCGGGCTTACAAGGTACACTTTTGCCGACGCCGTACCACTTCTTCCTTCAAAATTCCTGTTGAACGTCCTTAGTGAAACCGCATTTGTTGAAGGCGCCTGGCCCATACCGATACAAGGTCCACAGGCCGATTCAAGAATCCTTGCGCCGGCGGCAACCATATCAGCCAACGCTCCATTCTGTGCCAGCATTGTCAAAACCTGTTTGGAGCCTGGAGCAATTACCAGACTTACATCTAGATTTACCGTTTTACCTTTTAATATCTTTGCGACCTTCATCATATCCATGTAGGATGAATTTGTACAGCTACCTATAGCCACCTGATCGACCTTAATCTTGCCGATTTCGCTAAGCTTAGCTACATTATCGGGGCTGTGGGGCTTAGCTGCCATAGGCTCCAATTTATCAAGATCAATTTCTATCTTTTCATCATATACTGCATCAGTATCGGGTTTCAGTTCAACCCAGTCATTCTCTCTTCCCTGAGCCTTAAGAAATTCTTTGGTAACCTCGTCACTTGGAAATATGGATGTTGTAGCACCCAACTCAGCCCCCATATTTGTTATTGTAGCCCTTTCAGGAACAGTCAGGCTTTTGATACCATCTCCGCTGTATTCAATAACCTTACCTACTCCGCCTTTTACTGTAAGTACTCTCAAAACTTCAAGAATTATGTCCTTGGCAGAAACCCATGGTTTTAATTTACCTTTTAACTCAACCTTGCAAACCTTCGGCATCATTAAGTAATATGGACCACCGCCCATAGCAACGGCAACATCCAATCCACCTGCACCGATAGCAAGCATACCTATTCCACCGCCTGTAGGTGTATGACTGTCCGATCCCAAAAGTGTCATTCCGGGAATTCCGAACCTTTCCAACTGCACCTGATGGCATATTCCGTTACCCGGCCTTGAAAAGTAAACGCCGTGCCTGGATGCAACAGTTTGGATGTATTTATGGTCATCTGCATTCTCAAATCCTGCCTGAAGCGTATTATGGTCTATATAAGCCACAGACTTTTTAGTCTTAACACGCGGTATTCCTATAGCCTCGAACTGAAGATAAGCCATAGTGCCTGTCGAGTCCTGGGTCAAAGTCTGGTCTATCCTTATGGATATTTCTTTTCCGGCAACCATTTCACCGCTGACAATATGTTCTTTTATAATTTTTTGCGCCAAATTAAGTCCCATTATTAAACGCTCCTTAACTTATAATTGTTTCTACCTACAACTTATGGAAGCATTACAGGGCCAGGTCAAATATATCCGGCGTCAATTCCCTTAATGCCTCAAGGAATTCATTGTCACTTATGGAGGTAACCCTTCCTCCCTTGTACTGTTCGTCAACCCATTCCTTTATAACAGCAACCCTGGCATCCTTCTTATCAATTTTCCTGCTGCCGCTTATTCCGAAATAGCTGTTTATCCAATGAGCTATACCGGCCAAACCTGAGTGTGAATTGACGGCAACACCTACCGGCCTGTTCAGGAACTTGGTAGTATCAAATATGTTGTATATTTCTTCGTCCTTCAATAATCCGTCTGCATGAATTCCGGCCTGGGTCACATTAAAGTGTTTGCCTACGAAAGGTGTTCTCGGAGGTATGGTATATCCAAGTTCCTTTTCATAATATTCAGCCATCTCGGTTATAACAGTTGTATCCATGCCGTCGGTAGTTCCCCTTAACTGCGCGTATTCAATAACCATAGCTTCCAGAGGAGTATTACCGGTTCTCTCACCTATACCCAAAAGCGAGCAGTTTACACCTGAAGCACCGTACATCCAGGCAATTGCCGAGTTAGAAACAGCTTTATAGAAATCGTTATGTCCGTGCCATTCTATAAGTTCACTGGGGAAACCTGCATGATGCTTTAAACCGTAGATTATTCCGGGAATACTTCTTGGGAGCGCAGCCCCGGAATATGAGACACCATATCCCAAAGTATCGCATGCACGAATTTTGATGGGTATGCCACTTTCATCCATCACTTTTCTCAATTCAAGTGCAAAAGGAACAACAAAACCGTAAAAGTCTGCTCTTGTAATATCTTCAAAGTGGCAGCGCGGTTTTATTCCTACATCAATAGCGCTCTTAATTATGCTCATATAGTGATCAAGCGCCTGTCTTCTTGTCATATTAAGCTTTTTAAAAATATGATAATCGGAACAGCTCACCAATATGCCGCTTTCCTTCATTCCCATATCCTTTGCCAATTGGAAATCGCTTTTTGTAGCCCTTATCCAGCTGGTAACCTCAGGAAACTTATAACCTCTTTCCTGGCATTTATATACAGCTTCCTTATCCCTGTCACTGTAAAGGAAGAATTCGCTCTGCCTTATAAGTCCCTTTGGGCCTCCTAATCTATGAAGCATATCGAAAAGAGTTACTATCTGCTCAACCGTATATGGGGCTCTTGACTGCTGTCCGTCCCTGAATGTTGTATCTGTTATCCAAATCTCATCAGCAGGAAACATAGGAACCCTTCTGTGATTAAATGCACATTTCGGGATTTCATCATAGCTGAAAATTTCTCTATAGAGATTGGGCTCTGCTACATCCTGAAGTGAATACTTGTATTGAGTCTGTTCCAAGGTATTTGTCCTTTTATTAAACTCTATCATGGTTTAACCCCCTCATATCTTTAACCGTGTACTTTTGTATAATTGTATACAATTATACATCATGTGTCAATACTTTTTCTTCTTTAAAGAATCTTCATTTTGCATAGCACATGTGATTGGAAAATGCAAAAAACATTTTATAGAAGGATTTTTTCTGTTTATATCGAATATATACATTACATTTCTATTATTTTCTTGATTCTATTTTTGGAGGGAAAATCATGACAATTTTCAAAAAGCTCAATTCCTACAAGAGCAACAACTCCGATAAGAAGGAAGTTTCCAATAAGAACGGAGATCAAAGTGGAAAAAAACTTGATTTTTCGTATATGAAGTATATCATAATCGCATCGGTAATTACCGGTACTATTTGTTTTATTATAGGAAATTCTTTAAAAAACACCCTCTCTTACTTATTGTTATTCCTCTTAAGCAGCATTACAGCTGCATTCGCATCCGGGTTTCTAATGCGCCGTTCATTAAAAACCCTTATCGCCCGCTTATCTAATGAGTTGGAAGTTATAAAAAAGGGCGACTTTTCACATCTTGTCGAATCAAGAGAATATGAGAGTTTAAGTGGAGTAGCATCTACAATAAACAGCGTGCTCGGTGATATACGCGTGTTGATAGACAGCTTCTTCAAGTTATCTTTTTCTATTGTTGAATCTTCCAAAAAAGTAAGTATTACTGCTCAAAGTGCATCAGCTGCAATGGAAGAGATTTCTAAAACAGTTGATGAAATTGCAAAAGGCGCTTCAGATCAAGCGGGTGAAGCCCAGGAAGGCGTTACAGTGGTTGAAAATCTGTCTGAACAGATAGACTTTGTATACGAAAGCTATAACGGTGTAATAGACGAAACCAGGAAAATAAGTAATTTGAACGACGTTGGACTTGAGTCTGTAAACATACTGCGTGAAAAGTCATTACAATCATATGATACATCCGAAAAAATATTCGCTGTTATTGAGAAATTTGCATATACCGTAAAGGACATCGGCTTATTTGTAGAGTCGATTGAGAATATTGCCGAACAAACTAACCTTTTAGCGTTAAATGCCGCAATAGAAGCAGCAAGAGCCGGTGATGCCGGCAAAGGCTTTGCTGTAGTTGCCGATGAGGTCAGAAAACTTGCAGATCAAAGCAGAAAATCCACAGAGGAAATCACAAATCTTATGCAGAGTATCAAGGAGGAATCCCATCTTGCAATAAAATCTATGGAAACAATGAAAAAAGCAGCCCAGGAACAGAACTTGGCGGTTAATAAAACCGATAATGCCTTCAGCGACATAGCTAACGCAATAAATCTCATAGTAGCAAAAATCAATGAAGTCAACCAATCGGTAACAAAAATGCAGAATGATAAGAACGGGGTTATCAATGCCATAGAAAACATATCTTCGGTATCCGAGCAAACTGCTGCAGCAAGCCAGGAAGTTGCAGCAACTACAGAAAACCAGTTAAAAGCCATTGACGATATGATGCTTGCATCAGGAAACCTTGATGAACTTGTTCATGAGCTTGATGAAAGCTTAAAGAAATACAGGCTGGTATAGTGTGTCTCAAATACCTATGTAATGAAAATCCTATGAACTCGTCGAATCATCAAGATTCTCATATTATCTTTTTGACAAGGTACTTAGAGAACACGCTACTACTAGTACAATGTATTTTAATTAACTATGCAAACTAATAGCTCCAAAAGCTTTATTTGCAACACTTCTCGGAATTATTTATCGTTATTTATTAAAGAAACGATGTACTAGTGATCCGGAACAAGCTGATTTCCACTTCATATTTACATTTTATATTTTATGTCAAAAGGAGTGCTGCTCCTTACCATATGGTAGTTTTGCAGCACTCTTTTATATTTGATACTCTGCCCGTTTAAGTCATTTATCATTTACCTTATTACAGCTTGCGGATAATCTGCAGCAGTTCTGTTAAAGTTCCCTGCAATAATCATAATATCAACCATATTAACCGCATTGTCTTTATTCAGGTCCCTGACGTCTTTATACCTGGCATCTCCCTGTATGGCATTAAAGGAAGCTGCTGCATCAATTACGTCACTCATACTTATGGCACCGTCGTTGTTTACGTCTCCCGACCACATAAGAAGCAAACCGAACTGAGTACCTGGCGTTATGCCATTAACTTTTCTACTCAAATAGCCCGGCTTTGATATTGTTATTGAGTAAGCAGTACCATCATCAATGCATTCTGCCTCAAAATATCCGCTTGTATTTGTTCTTGCAAACGTGCTTTCTCTGCCCTTAAGCTCTATTACAAAATCTTGATACAACTTGCTGCTTGCCGCTGAATAATTATCCACCCTTATATTGCCGGATACCTTGAATGTATCGACACGTTGTGTGGGTGTTGGTGTTGGAGACGGTTTCTTTGTGCTTGTAGGTGTCGGTGCTGTTATGTCGCCGTAGTACTTGGTCATAGCCGCCAGGGCGCCTACCAGGCCTGCATTATAGTCAATAGCAACCTCCGAACATGTAAATTTGTCAGTAAGATCTGTATACCTGTCGCTCATATCCGGACCACCGACCAGAGCTCCTGTTAATACGTTCTTAGCCGGGTCCTTCCAGTTATCCCATCCGCTGATTCCACTCGCAGCTCTGTGATGCGGGTGTTTGGGATAATTTGATCCAAAACCTACTATGTATGACATGTTGGCAGGATTTGCCCCCATTATATAATCTATTTGTGACTTTGCAAAGGTCTTAGCCGATTCATCCTTATAGAGTTTGTAATACATCAATGCAAGGAAAGATTCCGCTGCGCTATACCTTAATGTTCCCCAACTGTCCAAAACCCTCAATCCTCCGGGAGTTTTACTGATAGAATTTTTCCAATAATTCAGGTTTGATGTTATTGCATCTTTATATTTGGCTTCCCCTGTAAACTCAGCTGCTGCACATGCGGCAGCCAGCTTCATATCATTCCAGCAGATTGTCCAGTTAGTACCGGGTGACGGTAAAAATGATGCCAGATCTGTCTTGTACGAATTATTATTCTCGGCCGCATATAACCATACTGCAGCCCATGCC
>JAEZNF010000357.1 GCA_023441845.1 Bacillota bacterium
TCGCTTGAAGGATGGCACCTTCCCGGGCTTTGATATGCTGCAGCTTCCTGCGCCTGAGGATGTGGCTGCAAGCATCACAGGTGAATTGTGATGCTCACATATATTTATGACGGAAGCTTTGAAGGGATTCTTACTGCCATATTTGAAGCATTTTACAGGAGAGAAGAACCGGATAGGATACTGTCAGAGGTTGGCCTGCAGCAGGATTTGTTGATGAAGTATGTCCATATTGACACCGATGCCGCTAAATCAGACAGGGTTTATCAGTCGATTTGGCAGAAGATATCAGAAGATGCTTTGAAAAATGTATACCACGTTTTTCTTTCAGAAGAATCGGATGCCGGCACACTAATATACCGCTATCTTAAGCTGGGCTGGAAAATGGGATGTAAGGTGGATTTGCATTTGTCCGATGATACCGTATTTAAGGTTATGGATATCAACAGAAGACTAGGGTTTGAAGTCCATAGGTTATTCGGTTTCGTGCGCTTCCGGCAGGTTGAGGGAGGTGTTTTTTATTCCTCACTAAAGCCTGATCACAATGTTGTAGAACTTCTTGCACCGCACTTTGCCCAGCGTCTTTCCGATCAGAACTGGATCATCCACGATGTACGCAGAGAAATTGCCGCACTGTACAATAAAAAGGAATGGATTGTAACCGAGTTTTCAACAAACGATATTCCTCTTGTTACGGAGGGGGAGAAAAAGTATTCCACGCTGTGGAAGGAGTTCTTCAAAACGCTGGCAATACCCTCACGTACCAATCCCAGGCTGCAGAGACAGCTGCTGCCCCGGCGTTACTGGGATCACCTTACAGAGAAATGGTAGAGAAAAAATTTTACCTTGAGATGTATTAGCGATTTATGTGCATACTAATATTATTGTAATTAAATTTCATGCAGTTAACGTATTTACGAGTAGAGAAAGGTATAGTAATATGGAAAGCAAAAAAGCAGAAGAAATTATGAAGTCTTATGGTGTAATCAGTGTAAGCTATAATGGGATGCCTGTATGGATTGAAGCTCTCCGCGGTGATGTAGCGGAAGTAACTCTCATCGGTTTGGGTAGGAGGATGGATATACCAATTAGTGCATTGTCTGAAACTGATCCCATACAGACCATATGAGGATTACCTTAAAGGTAAAAGCACCGTTGTGAGAGAGTTTTATTACCTTTTCATTTCGCCGGTAGATCGTAACGGACAAAAATCTTGTTCGGTAATACCTGCTTTGTGGTATAATGTTAGAGAATAGATAAATGAGGGCTTCCGAAAACGAATTGCAGAAGATTCGTTCAGCGCTCCTAATTATAGTTGAAAGAGTGATTGGAGATTGTATTCTCTGAAAGAAAAGTTTTATGACGGTCAGGGGTATTTGAGGAATCCGGGTGAGAGCTACTTGGACGGCGAAGGTATTTTCCGTGGGAAATGGGAAGAGTACTTCGATTATCAGGGGGTATTCAGACAGTACGATGAAGAATTCTACGACAGCCAGGGCTTTTTAAGGCAACCGGACGAGCCGTTTTATGATGGAATGGGAAACTTATGTGAGCGATAAAAAATGCCGATATCATCAGGAGTATTCCAGATCATATCGGCATTTTTTTATATACCTATGTCTGTAGGATTCCTTGGAAAACCAAAAGATTCCCGTCAATTGTCCTAAAACATCTTTTTTCTGTAAAGGAAATAGACTGCCGCTGTACATAAAACTACGGATGTCAGCAGGATGATCCAAAATGAATAGGGCGAAGTCAGCGGAAGATCCACATTCATTCCGAAAAAGCTTGAAACCATGGTTGGAATGGCCATAACGATCGTCACCGATGTCAGGAACTTCATAACAATATTCAGGTTATTGGAGATAACCGACGCAAACGCATCCATGGTGCCTGTTAAAATGTTGCTGTAGATATTCGCCATTTCAATCGCCTGCTTATTCTCTATAATAACATCCTCCAGTAATTCTGTATCCTCCGGGTAATACTTAATATGCTCATACTTAGCCAGCTTTTCCAGTACAACCTCATTGGACTTCAGTGCTGTTGAGAAATACACAAGGCTCTTTTGCAGCTTCAGCATTTGTATCAGTTCTTTATTTTTCATTGATTTATGCAAATCCTGCTCAATTCTGGTGCTTGTTTTGTCAATATGCTTTAAATATTGAAGGTACCGGACTGCATTCTTAAATAGAATCTGAAGAACAAACCTCGTTTTATACTGGGTAAAAAATGTTTTAGACTTCTTATTAATAAAATCGCTCAGGAGGGTGTCCTCTTTTAAACAAACGGTAATGATAAAATGCTTTAAAATTATGATACCAAGCGGAATCGTTGTGTATACATTCAGCTTACCTTCGCCCTCTACGACAGGAATGTCGACGATGATAAGGGTCTGTCCGTTATCACTTTCTATTCTTGCTCTCTCTTCTTCATCCAGTGCTGCTTTTAAAAAATCGACTTCAACGTTCAATTCGCTGCTGACCCGATTGATTTCAGACTCATCGGGGTTTACGAGGTTAATCCAAACACCTTCCTCGTAATTGTCGGTACGGACAATTTCGCCGTCTACTGTTTTGAAAATATCAATCATCACATCACCCTCATTTCAATGATATTTTTTCGTTGAGGGTTTATCTGTCATGCTATTACATTCGAAAAAGGAACGGCAATGCAAATAAGCCCACAAAGAATATAGAATTATTGTTTCTACTACCACCAGGGTCGCTATCCATGCCGTCACCTCCAGTTTGCAGATTTAGCAATCAATCAAAAATAACTCCCGAAAAAGAGCCGGGACTAAAATTTTTGCCGATCCTTCAATAATTATATACCTTTGCAAAACATATTACAATGTATCCTTCGAAATTTAACGATTATGGCCCAAATTTATTGAAATGGGTTATCTAATTGAAAATATGTCCATTATAGAGCAAATCATTCCCGTTTTATGCTTTATCCGTGGCCGGACGATTCGGAACAGCCTGTCAATTACATCGACATAAGTACACATATCAATATTACATAGAAAATTTTTGTCATTTCGTTGACACGTATGTGAAGGTATGCTTATAATTATTATGTATAGTAAGCCGTTTTATTCTAATAAGTACAGGATTTTGAAGGTTAATGACGTTACTGTATCAAAGCCACCGAAAATGCGACAGAAGGGAATGCTTATGTGAAGATGCCTTTTGTGGGTAAGGTAAAAAGAGGTAGTTTGTTAAATTATCTTACAATTACGCAGAAGATGGTTCTAATTTTCATTGGTTCTGTTATTATTCCATTGATCATTCAAAATGCCTTCTACTACAGTGATACAGCCAAAAACATACATTCCCAAATGATGCAGCGTCTAGCTAATTCGCTTGATGAAAAAACCAATAAGATCAACGGAGTAATATCCAGTAC
>JAEZNF010000380.1 GCA_023441845.1 Bacillota bacterium
GGGGCGGGCTCGGTACCATCCGTTATTACTTCTATAACCATTGGGCCGTCCATTTTGGAAACAGCTTTTTTAATCTGGACCATATCCTCAATATCCCTTATCTCAATACTATTAATCCCCACAGACTTCATCATTTCTCTTATGGAAACTCTCTCTTGTACAAATCCCCCCAGACTTCTTCCAAACAGATACGTATGTCCATGTTCAACAAAGCCCAGCATACTGTTATTGATTATGATATATATAATAGGCATTTTATATTCTTTTGCGGTCAAAACCTCCATACCATTCATAAAAAAACATCCATCCCCCGCAAATACAACAAGCATTTTTTGGGGATCCGCCATGTATGCTCCTGCAGCCCCGCCGATTGAAGACCCCATAGCAGCGTAATCAATGTTTATTTCAAAATCTCCACCTTGAGGTATGGATAAATACTTGAAAACAAAATTCATAAACTCTCCAAGATCACATAAATATCTTGTTTCAGCAGGTAATAATGTTGTCAGCTTTTCCACAAACAGTCTTAGAGAAATTCCGGTATGATTTCTTTCATAGGCCTTGTTTATTTCCGGTCTGGTAAAGCATATGTTTTTCTTAAATGTTTTATCAATAAGTAGCTGTATGACATATTTTAAGTCTGCGGTAATTCCAACTTCAACATCAAAAACCTTACCTATTTCTTTTGAATCCCAATCCACATGAATTATTCTTTTGTCAATAAAGGGAGCTGGGGCAAAGTTCTCTGTCGATGATTCGCCCAGGTTCGAACCAAGAACTATAACACAGTTTGCCTTACCCTCCTGTATATATTCCAAAGCCGCATCAGTGCTTGAAAAACCATACACTCCCAAATTAAGCTGGAATTCCGACGGTATTATACCTTTCCCGGCCGGCGTAGTGACAATAGGCCATTGTAAGTGTTTGCTCAATTCCATAACACTGTCCGAAAGCCCTTTACATCCCTTTCCCACAAAAATTAACCCAAATGTTTCACTATTGATTATATTAACAGCTTTCTCAATCAAACTATGTGAAGGTGTAATCCGTTTTACCGGCAGTTCTTCCTCTTCATTCAACAATTCTGCCAGCTCTCCTTGTAATTCTGCGCCCTGCACATCTACAGGAATAGAAATATGTACAGGCCCCATGGGAGGTGTTAATGCAATTGCTATTGCCTTCTTCAACTCAGGCAAAACTTGAACCCCTTCAATAATTGTTTTACTGTACTTTGTTATAGGTTTGAAGATTTGCTCTGTATCCAACTCCTGAATGGCCCCTTTACCTATGTTTTGGCTGCTAACATAACCAGTAAGCATCAAAACCGGCAGTTTAGCCCTCATAGCATCGGCTATCCCGTTAGTCATATTGTTTGCACCAACAGCTCCGGCACCAAAACAAACACCAAGCTTTCCTGAAACGCTTGCATACCTTGCGGCAGAATATGCCGCACCAGCTTCATTTTTGGTTATAACAGGCTTTATGTCTACTTCATTCAACGCATCAAATGTTGGACTGATTGTTCCGGCAGGTATGCCGAATACATAGTCAACACCCTGTAGTTTCAGGTATTCCAAAATAGCCCTTGATATATTCATTAGAACACACTCCTTTAGCGCGATTTTGTAAATTTACATTATGAAATTTTCATTATGAAACTTTTAAGTAAATGAATTAAGCAAAATACAAGACTTTTATAATTATGCTGTATATTCAGCAGCGTTGCATAAGGCTTTTTAACAAAAACCGACAGAAGAGTTATCTGTAGGCACAGCAACGCCATAGCTTATCCAAAGGCTTTCTGTAAAATTCCCTATGTAAGCAGGTTATATCTAATATTCTATTATTATTAATTCGTGTTAACTTTTTATGTAACGCTAATACCGGATACTATTGAATGCTAAGGAACTGCTCCTGATATTCCTTCACCAGACTTTCACATTTAGATACTTCTTGAACGTTAAATTCATGGGTCTTGCCAATTGATACTACACATATAATTCCTTCAACTTTTTCTCCACTAGCAATAGGAAAAATAACAATACTGTCAACCCCAAACAGGAGAAACGCATCAGCTGAAAGGTTATCACCCTTTGTGTTATTTATAAATACAGGTTTCTTAGTATTTATAACTTCTATTAATACTTTAGTTTCACTTATATAAACAGGGTTTTCAGCATGTGTTTCCTTCCATTTCTCAATTCCAAGTATATCAGTATTTGTTTTGTAAACAGGTTTTAACTCATCCCCATCAAATTTATGATACCCAATATCCCCCAAACCGGTCACCTCCTTTATTTTGGAAAAAAGCACGTCCATAAATACCATTTAGTTTTCACCTCCTTTCTCGAATTATATAAACACGCACTCATATTCAAACCATATATGTAAAATTATTCAATGACATAATGTTACCACAACAGTATTATTTTGTAAACACATATTATACTATAATTTGGTTAATATTCTAAATGTAAGCCAATCAGACAATATATTTCTGTACAAGCCGGAGAAAAGCCGCTCCAAGTTCCATATTTAGGACTTATTTAATATATTTACCTAATTCCTTAAATATAAACTTATTATGGATACATGTTAATTGAATAACGAATATTCCGGTAGCCGGCAGCGTCCTTATAAATTTACAAAAAACTCTACAAAAACCCCATTTTACTCGAATGCAATATATGATATTATGGATTCATTAATTTAATACCATTTTATGGTGTAAAAGTTATGTTTTACACATATCAAACAACTAATAAGAGATATAAAATATCCGAACTATTGGGTGTAAGCTCGATTCTTGACCTTGACGAGCTGCTCGAAAAGATAATGGACAGTGTTTTAGAGCATGTGGGCGCCGAAAAAGGCCTTTTGTTTTTATATAATGAGGATACAGGTGACGACGGCTTTGGCTGCAAGGATATAAAGAAAGGCTTTGGCTTAAACGGCATGGAGCAAAGAATCAAGGAATTGAACGGAAGCATTTGTTTTCAATCAGGAGACTCAGGCAGTTTTACGGTTGAGCTAAATTTGCCTTTATAAAGGCTGTATAAGTGAAGGAGGTATAAAAATGCTGAACGGATTAAAAGCATTAGGTGTTAGCGAAAACAAACTTTCAAGGTACAAGGCACGCATAAAGGTATTTCTGTATGCACTGTTCAGGTTTACTCTTTACGGGATGATCGGCGTTTTTGCCGAAGTATCTCTGTATACTATTGTAAAGGCTGTCCGCTTAATTCCCATTGTTAAATGGCTGTTCCAAACTCAATGGAAGGTAGATGACCGCCTGAACCTGAACGGGATATGGGACGCACCAATAAAGGCCTTATACGGACAATGTTCCTTGTGGATGTTTCCCGTCTACGCCTTATGTGCAATACTGTTACTGGAAAGAATTTTCCGATTCTCAATGAACTACAACCTGAATATTTTTATCAGAGGCATATTGTATTCAATTGCCATAACACTTTTTGAATTTGTAGCGGGTTTTGTACTCTATTGGATAACAGGCTATAAGATATGGTATTACAGCGACGCAGCTAATTTGCTTCAAATGACTTCTCTGTTTTTATTTGGTGTCTGGTTTATAACCGGCCTGTTTGTAGAGCTTATATACAGGGAGCTCACATATAACAGTATCAGTAGATGGGCACAAGAAACCGTAGTCTCGGCTGTATCCTGTGACTAAACGTATAAATTAACCTATTACAAATGAATTTATAGGGTGGTGTACAAAAATGATTAAGGTTATAATTGCAGATGACCAGTTGCTTCTCACAGAAAGCTTCAAAAGCATAATTGAAAGAGATCCCGATATCACAGTAATGGGTTGCGCCGATAATGGGCTTGAGGCTTTCAAGCTATGCGAAAAATCTTTGCCCGACCTTGTTTTAATGGATATAAAGATGCCTGAATATAACGGAATTGAAGGCACAAGAATGATAAAAGAAAAATACCCTCAGGTAAAAGTCCTCATTCTGACAACCTTTGAGGATGATCAGAACATGTACGAAGCCTTAAAGAAGGGTGCAGACGGGTACATATTAAAAGAAATCACTCCTGAGGAATTAATACAGGCAATTAAAAACACCGTCAAGGGCTTCGGTATATTCAGTAAACCCCATTTAGCCTTATTACAAAGCAGTTCAGCGCTAGCAGTGAAAAATATGGTCCTGCAGTAAATATTAACGATTTTAATCTGAAGGTACGTGATATAGAGATTCTACGCCTGATTGCCGACGGATTAACCAACAAGGACATTGCCTCAAAGCTATGTTTGAGCCTTGGACGTACCAAGAATATCATATCCGAGCTCATGGCAAAGCTCGAATTGGAAGACAGGAACCAATTAGCCAGTTTTACCTTTAAAAATAAATTGATTTGACAAAAATACTAAATTGCGTTTATGTGAATTTTCTGCAAAGGGAGTCTTCAGATGTAAAGTACACGCAATTTAGTATTTTATTGTTCCCGATTACAACAAAATAGTAACAAATTTTATCGAATACATGTCGCATAATAAGACATCATCTGAACCTGTTGGTCTTAGAAGTATATAACTGGTTCCTACACCTATTAGGGTACCCACCCTGTCAACCAACGGGCCATTAGTACCTATCAGAAATTCCACACGCATAAGCTTTCCGATTTGGGTACTGAGGAATCCGGGCGTAAACATTATATTCTGAGTGGTAAGCGGTGGCTGCGCTCCTGAAGGTGCTGCTCCCTGCATTTGAGCCATAGGTGCCGCTCCTTGCATTTGAGTCATAGGTGCCGCTCCTTGCATTTGAGTCGTGGCAGGTGCGCCACCCATAATAGGAGCGGTGGATGGACCTGTCGGAACTCCGGTAGGTAAAGCCGGCGATGTTCCTCCCATCGGTAATGCTTTACTTCCACACCCGGCGCAAGGTGCCGGCATTACCGCACCCTGATTATAAAGAGAATTCCCATTTGGCCTTTCATAACTTGAATACTTCACAATAACTCCTCCAAACATATAAATTAAAAAATAAATACAAGAAATTTTGTTAAGTATATTTTTACTTTTTATCCTGTGTATTTTGAATATGTTGAACAGCCGAAATGTCTCATGTAGTGTTCAAT
>JAEZNF010000414.1 GCA_023441845.1 Bacillota bacterium
AGGTAAGGCAGAAGAAAACGGCATTCAAATGGAGGAAGCATTGAGATAACTTTATTTTCGATTTCCAGCAGTTGAAGTTTATCAACGCTTATGGTATTCTCAAGCCTAAAGAACTGTTCGCCAAGTATATCTGTAAGTATATCCAGGTCTTTTTCAAGCCATTTATACATGTTAAAACCTGAAAAGAAATTCTCAACATCCTGGATTGTAAGGTGTTTCAGACTATTGCATAGCTCAGATATCCTGTCTTCAAATTCGTTTAATTTTTCAACCACGCTGAACATCTCCAATTGGCTGAAACTCCCTTTAAATGTATGTACATCCTTAAATATTATGAATATGATTTCTTCAAGTGAAAGTTTGCTTCTAAGCAGCATATTTATTCTGTCAAAACAAAAAATCTTATAGTCCTTGACGCATCCGATGAAATCGCTATAGTTGGCAACTACTTTTACCACCATTTTCAAGGTGTTTCTTTCCAGTTCCATCTGGCTTTCCAGACAGCGTTTTTCGGTGATATCGGTTAATATGCACATGAATAACCTATCGCCTGAATCGCCTGTGATAAGCTTATAATTGATTTGTATAACCTTGTCGTTTATCATGGCTTCATCCGGGATAAGCGAAAGCAAAATATTTCTTTTGTTATCGTTATTTTCAACAAGTACTTTGCTGGCTATATCTGTAAAAAATGTCCTTTGGGCTTCATCATCAGGGAAAATAAGCTTGGTAAAATCCTTCGAATCTATTTCAAAGCCAAATATCTTGGTGCATTCATTACTGTATTCTTTTCTTATCAGCATATCTTTTCCGAAAGACAGAAAGCCCTGACCGGCGTTATCCAGAAGGTTTCTAAGTGATTCGGTCTTTTCAGCTACAGCAAGCTCCAATGCTTCGTTCCAGCTTGCAAGCTGTTCATGGGATACTTTTATCTCAAGAAACATTTGCTGCAATGCTTTGTTTTTGTCTTCTATTTCTTTTGAGTATATCCTTAAAGTGGCATTTATATCAAAGAATCTTCTAAAGAGGATAGTTACCAGAGAAAGTTCAAAAATCAACATGCCAATTGGAGTTAAATTATTTCTCCAGACTACAAGCCTCATATATTCGCCAAGAATGTCGTATAATACCGAAATGAACATGCAAAAAAGCCCTGCGGAAAAGATAACTGTGCCGATATTGTCCTTTAATGCAATCTTAATGGTAGTAAGGAATAAAATAAACATAGTTATGAAAAGTAGCAGATAGTACGGTCCCAAAGTATTGTATATGGGATAAATGCTTGTTATATCGAGTATAACTACCAGTATCTCATACAGTATAAATAGCTTCCACAATTGCTTTAGTATTGATTTGCTTTTGATATTGAATACTTGAATCAAAAACAAGCATAATCCAGCAGGTGCCGAATATAAAGACAAGATGTCTAAATAAAACCATACAATAGGATTGTTATAGAATAACAGTTTCAAGTCGTTCTGTGTTAATGACCATATGCCGATACACAGCGAAAATAACCCTATTGAGAAATATGCACTTTCTCTGTTAAACTTGTGCAAAAATGCTATAAGCATTAAGAGTCCGATAAAAATAAATATGAATGAAAGAATAAATTGCGCACAGTTTTTAATAAAAATATATTCATAAGCAGATATTTTTGAGCCCACATGGAACTCTCTTATAATGCCCAGATTACTGGCATCATCGGAGGATACTTTCAAGTAAACATATTGGCCCTGATAACTTTTTTCTATAGGAATAAAATGATTTTGGTAACCTAAATATGCACGTTTGTCTGAATTCTCACCGGAAGGATAGTAATATACGAGCTTTTTATCTATATACATTTCAAACGCCTGATTTTGAGTTTTTATATAAATTAGGGGATTTTCGAGGCTTGTGTTGGGAAGTTTCACCTTAAGCCATATGCTGGAGGCGTCTTTTGGGTTGGAGGGCCTGCTCATGTACTTAAGGTTTTTCCAGTTCTTATTGGCACTCTCATCAAAAAAACATAAAGGGAGACCCTGTGAATTTACAGGGAATTCACCGATACAGTATTGCCAGCCCGTACTAACTTCGATTGTTCTTGAGGACTCAATATGTCCAGGTAAGGAGACTGAAGCATTTGATAGATATACTAAAAAACAGGTAAAAACAATACAAAGTATAAAAATTATATACAAAGAATTTTTAAGATAGCGACTATATTTTTTTTCCATCATATGACTCCCGGAATAAGTAATTATGAAACCGATAAATGTATTAATAAAGAAAATATTGAGAAAAATTAAGATGTTGAATGTGCCTTAAATAATATTATAGCAGGGATAAGAGCTTTTTTCAAGGTGCCATTAGACAGGGCAGGAAGTAAATGTATTTTTAAGCACTAATAGAGCAAAATAAATCTGGTTATACTCTTAATTCAATAATGAGGTAGGGTAATATGAAAATTTTAACAATCATTCCGGCATATAATGAGGAGAACACAATTGGTGAGGTAGTACACCAGGTAAAATATAACTTTCCGTCAGCAGATATTCTGGTTATAAATGATGGTTCAAGGGATAATACATCAATCCGGGCAAAGGATGCTGGAGCAATTGTGGTGGATCTTCCTTTCAATCTTGGCATTGGCGGAGCAATGCAGACCGGTTTCCTCTTTGCAAAGCGGGAAGGGTATGATATAGCTGTGCAGGTGGATGGAGACGGTCAGCATGATCCTTTTTATATAAAAAAGCTTATTGAGCCTATAGAAAAAGGTACTGCAGATATGGTTATCGGATCGAGGTATATATCAAGGTCTTCATATAAATCGTCTACACTAAGAAGGGCAGGTATGATTTTACTGTCAATCATGGTAAGTCTGTTGGTAAGACAGAAGCTTAAAGATACAACCTCCGGTTTTAGGGCGGTAAGTAGAAAGGTTATTGATTATTTTTCCGAAAACTACCCTGTGGACTATCCTGAAGTAGATGTCATTGTAAGGCTTTATAAAAGAAAGATCAGGATAACGGAGCTTCCGGTTGAAATGCTTATAAGGCAAAGCGGTATTTCTTCCATTACTCCCCTCCGGTCGGTGTATTATATGTTAAAAGTCAGCTTATCGGTTATTATCGGTTCGGTGAGGACAAGATAGTGGCCTGTAAAGTCTAAAAATTATAGAAAAGCAGGCCTTAGAACGGAGATAGTACATTTGTAAAATCTTTAATTAAAATAAAGAATGAGATTTTACAAAGTATTAGTAAAACGAAAAAATACTGAGGAAAGGCAGAAAAGGGTTCTAAAGTATGAGTGTATATATTATTTCGGTTATTTTCAGCATAGGTTTCCTGATTACGGTTATTGAGCTTATTAGAAAAAACAAGCTTCAGGAAAGATATTCTATTATATGGATCATAATGAGTATCATTTTGTTTGTTCTTTCAGTTAACCCTATTTTTATAGAGGTGTTTTCCAGATGGCTGAATATTAAGAATCCGCCGTCATTTTTGTTTTTATTCGGACTTGTGTATTTGATTATATACAACTTACATTCAACAGTTGTTATTTCAAGGCAGTCTGAAATGATTACGCGACTATCACAGGAAGTAGCCTTGTTAAACATGAAGAAGAACAAAAATTCTGAAAAATAAGTACTTTTATATGACATAAAACTATCTAAGTAGCGAATCATAACCGGTTTAAATATTCAGGCAGTAACAACTAAAAAAGGCGAAGCCTTTGAAACGCTGCAGAACCAAAAGTGCAAATGCGGTCTTACTTAGGGTATATATGAGCTGAAGGACTCATTTCGATGGCTAAAATTCTTTAACGTTCTATGTAAAGGGTGTATGTACTTTAAGTGAAGAATAAATTGCTGGAAATGGTGGGACTTACCTTTGAAACAAGATGTACTCAAGGGTTAGTATACTCTTTGTGAATAAAAACAAGGAGGAAAACAAAATGATAAAA
>JAEZNF010000417.1 GCA_023441845.1 Bacillota bacterium
TTTTATCATTTTGTTTTCCTCCTTGTTTTTATTCACAAAGAGTATACTAACCCTTGAGTACATCTTGTTTCAAAGGTAAGTCCCACCATTTCCAGCAATTTATTCTTCACTTAAAGTACATACACCCCTCTTCAATTCTTAAACCATAGTAGCGAGTATTTTATAACGCATCATTCTCATAGATATATTATTTGTTACAAATCTGCTTCCTTGATTTTGTGGTCCGCATATTCCAATTCCTCTCCACAAATGGGAAAAGAGAGCTTCTTAACTCTCTTTTCTTTCCCCGGATAATTTGTCTTTTGTTTTTTAGTTTTCTTTTGTAATTACATCACTTTATCTTTTGTAAGAAAATTTATAATTAAACATTAATATACAAATTAGGATTTATACTTTATTCAGATTGTAAACTAAAAATAAATTATGTATTAAATTTACTACACAATATATTGTATCATTAGAATTCAACTTGTCAATATATATACAAAAATAAAATGCAGTAAATTATTACCGCATTTTATTTCAGATAATTAAAGCACTGCCGTATCAGTTCAAAAGCTAATTCTTCTCAAGGGTTTTTTGTTCGCTTTTTGAAACACTAACCATGCATAAGTCGCAACCCTGGCAGAAAATAACCTTACCCGAAAATACATTTTTTATTGTTTCCAATAGTTCTTTATTTCTAAACTGCGTTGTACTGTGGATTACTATTTTTCTTGGAGCCAATGTTATGAGCGAGCTGACCAGCAGGTCGTCATAGTTTATTTCACCAAGTGAAATTTCATTGACAAACTCCTGAATGCACTCATTTGTTATTTCCTTTTTTGATTCATCCAGTAATATATATTTATTATCATAACTTACGATTACATGAATAACATTTATTTTAGGGTCCTGGATATCTACAAAATATCTTAGAAGCCTTATGAACTCTTTATATTCACGCTCCATAAGGAAGTCATCTACAGCTTTATCAACTATTTCTTCCAGATCTTTTATATACTCTTTGAGCCTGAAATTAACAAACCCATCCAGTATAAGGCTGTTTGAATTTTGAAGGTAGTCTACCAGCCTTTTGACTATAATATTACGCCTTCTTACCTGAAATATACTGCTAAAAAAATTTTTATCCTCATTTCTTATTATTCTAAGAGCAAGACTTAATATTTCTTTCTTTTCTACTGAGTTAAAGTAACAATAGTTGCTGCTGATAGTCCTTGCTATAAGTTTCTCTTCATATTTATTAATTATATAATCTGCCAGTGCATTTGAAATATGATACACAAGTGCATTTTTATAAGTTTCATAAATGTTATCACTTACTTCTTTTTCATTGTTAAAACTACATACTATTGTAGACCCATTGGAATTAACTTCATTCTGTATTGAGCATTTTATCGTGTTCTTTTCAAGCTTTTCTACTTCGTTTTTTATCTGTTCTATAATTACATCAGTATCTTTGTTAACTCCAATACTTAGAAACTGCATCAACTTCACATCCCTTCATGTGTAGTATATGTCTTCGCAAATTGTTGTATGCAGTGCGGAACATATGCAATTATTGCCACATTTTACCCACATTCTAATTAATTTCCAACTAAAATCAATTGCGGTAATAAAAGCATTTTAAAATGACATATATTTTATCCACATCTCTCCTATATTATATGAAATTACAAAAACTTAGTTACTCAAATCTTTGAAGGGCATATAAAATTAAAATTTTTCTCATTCTATCTGTTTCGCAAAAAATATTTTACGTTTCAAATTCTATTTTTTCGCGAAATCATATACCTTGATCCATTGAACGCACAACACTTTATGAAGATTCTTTCGTGCGTTCAATATACCATAAGCGGTATAATTGATCCCACATCAACTATCAGGCTGCTTCCAAGGCTTACTAGCACCATTCCTTTTCCTGATAAATACTCTCTTACCCTACGGTATGATTTTAAATTCTCGGCATTCCCTGTCACAGCCAGCGTCTTTTTATCAACAAGGCCCGTGCTCCCACCTATAAAGCCCCTGTCCAAACCCGGGAGCAATATATTTTCATCCTGCTGTATCAGTAAAACCTCTATACCTTCTCTTTCTGCAGATTTTGCAATACCCTTGTCCGAGGTTATTATTGAGTTTTCATCCACTACGCATATAGAACATTTGGAATAGCCCTGTTTCACATTAATAAACTCAACACCGCTATCTTCCAGTTCTTTTAATAAAACCGGGTCTGTATAACGTAAATTATGAAGTGCGAATTTACCCACTCTTGCTACATTATAAGCAATATCATACGGATAGGTATTTAAGAGGGATGTTCTTCCTTCAACCAGCTCAAATCCGTACTTCTCAAGAGCAATTAGAAGTTCACGGCTTGTGTCCGGAGCAAATACAATCCTGTTACCCCCTATGTGGTGTATCATCATGTCGGGATGGTACGATACCGCATCGTATAATCCGGTGTGCCTGCAAGTCCTTATAAGCTCGATCCCAAGCCTCTCGAGTTCATACTGTATTCTTGCATCCGCTCTCCAGTCAATTACAGCCAGCCGGACCTTGTCCTGCGGCAAATTCGGTGTTTGTATATGTCTCATGTTGGCCTGTCCCCATAAATGTAACATCTTTAACTTACATAACATATTATACATAAGGAAGGCTAAAGGTGGAATCTTATGTTTAAAATAAATTCTACGAATGTTATTGACAAAATAAACAGTGTAATTATATCCAGAAATCCCTGCAAATGCTTTGATCATATGACCCTTGAGTTTGTAGAACTGTTTTTTGCACACTTAAAGCTTTTAGAACTTTTGGAAAACATGAGCGGTATTTTAGACCCGGACCTCTTAACGGATGAGATGGAAAAATTGAAAGACTCAATTAAAGAAAATATCCAGCAACTGCTTGAAATAATTGAAAAGTATTCAAACCGTAAAATTATAGTTTATCAAATTAATGCAGATGATTCCGTATGGGAGATTACAAAAAATTTCAAGTCCGATGCTGCTGAGATATACCTCCTAAACGGCATTACCAAGGCATTTTCACTGGAAGACAAAAAAATTTTATTAATTCCGATAAAATATTAAAAAATCTGTGCACATTTCCAATTATCTTACATAAGATATAAATATAGTCTTAACTGCCGGTTATATTATGTAGCCGTCGGTTATTTAGATAAACCGCATTTTTCCTGGAAAAATGCGGTTTTTGCATTATTAATATTTTATTTTTTTATGGGAAGAATAACTCTGGGAGATGATATTATGACAACTATTAATTGTTCATTAAACTGTATCTACCAAAATGACGGTAAATGCAACCTGGATAATACAAAATCCAGTTCTGTTTCAATGAATACCGAATGTGTTTATTTCAGCGAAAAAGCATCCGAGTTTCCTTTAGGTACTACCATTGCCGAGTGTTAAGGTTTTATATTAATTTATGAAGCTTCTTAATTAAAAAGTCATTTATAAAAATAATGAAAATGATTTCACATTGAAAAATATATTGTATTAAGAAAATTGAAGCGCGTTGTAAAATCTTTATCGTTTTCAATGTACGTATTTTTATTATTTTTGTTTCATTAAAGACAATACTTTGTTATACTTAAAATGTATTAAAAAATTACCTTTACAGTTAGGGTAAGTATCCGGGTGATATAATTGTCAAATAACAGGCTTAATCACAATGTTTTGGAAATAACGGAGAAGATTATCTCCATACGCAGGTTACTGCACAAAAACCCCGAATTGGGTTTCGAAGAATTTGTTACATCCTCAATATTATCGGATTTTTTACAGGATATAGGATTGGAAGTTAAAACCGGTTGGGCTAAAACCGGTCTTACAGCCTTGCTGTCCGGGAATGGCCCCGGTAAAACGCTT
>JAEZNF010000425.1 GCA_023441845.1 Bacillota bacterium
ACTGAAAAGAGCTTTACTGCTGAAAAGAGCTCTACAGCACCTTTGATAGGAAACATTACAGTAACTGTAGGTGCCGGAATGCCTGGCACCGTGAAGGTTACGGGACTTGTTGCAAACGATACCGTCAGGGTATATGATGCGGCTGAAGCGGGAAATTTGCTTGGTACAGGTACAATGACCTCAGCAAGTTCACATGTTGTGGTAAGCATTCCTTCACTTGGTAGCAATGGCGGATATGTATACGTTTCAATAAAGAGTGCAGGAAAGACTGAGAGCACAAGAACAGCAGCAAGCTATGCTGCGTTATCCACAGCGCCGCTTGAATCTAATGTAACGATAGTTAACAATGTGGATTTTAATGATACCATTACTGTAACAAATCTGAATACAAATGATCTGATAAAAGTATATGATTCGGAACAGGGAGGTACTTTACTTGGAAAAGCTATTTATAACGGTACACAAGCGGTTGTTTCGGTATCCCAATTGACTGAAAATGCAGGCAGCGTATATATTACCGTTACAAGCTTCGGCAAGTCCGAAAGTGCCCGCATCGAAGTAGGTTATCCGGCAGAACAAGGTTCTACAGCGCCGTACATCGGGAATATTACGGTTGTAAACAACGCTGTAATATCGGATACTGTGACTGTAACGGGACTGGTGCCGAATGATGTAATAATAGCATATGACATGAGCAGCGGAGGAACCATGCTTGGTTATGCAATTGTAGTATCAGGAAGCACGCAGGCGACAATCAAGAACATTGATTTGGAAAGTACCGGCGGGACGGTTTATGTATCGATTATCAGCCTTGGCAAGTATGAAAGCAGCAGGACTGGAGTGCAGTATATTGCGGAAAAGGATTCGATAGCTCCGCTAGAAGGTAATATAAACATTGTTAATGGTTCGGCTTCAGGTGTTGTAACTGTTACAGGCCTTGCAGGGAATGATGTCGTGAAGGTATATGATTCGGCAGAAGGCGGAAGACTGTTGGGTGTGGCAAAAGTATCAGCATCAGATACCCAAATATCAATAACTGTTGATACGCTGGCTAACGGCGGCAGCATTTATACTTCGGTTACAAGCGTAGGAAGGTATGAGAGCAGCAGGACCAAAGTGGACTATGTGGCAAGGTAAGAACCATTTTCTGCTTTTTTTCTGTAGCGTTTCGAAAGTTTTACCTTTTGTTAAAAATTACTATTTAAACTGGTTTTGATTTGCTGCTTATGTGACTGGAAAATCTGCAATTTGGCGGAGTCCTTGGAATTATTACCATAGGTGTATATAATATACTTATGGTATTTTTTTGCCACCAAACTACAGATACTTAGTTATTCATAAAACGAAATACGGATTACTTAAACACAAGGGGAGTTAAATAACATGGCCTCACGATTAATGCATTATTTAATTGCAAAACTCATAACACAGCAAATTAAAATAAACAACTCAAACTTTGCAGGACATAATACTGAATATTGCTTGATAATATCAGCCTTCTACAGATGAAAAAGCACTCGCGGAGGAATGTTTTTGACACACTCCTCCGGGAGGACTTCCAATCAGTTAAAATTCTTTGTTATGAAACTTTTTCGATCCATGGACTTTATTATCTTATTCCGCCTTTCTTACCAGTTCAAAATAAGTGCCTCCGCCAATTACTATCAGGGTATTATCATCTTTTATCAGGAAGGTGCAGCCATTACCCTCAGAGTCAGAAGCTGACACCTGGGTAACAGAATCAGCTGTTATGCCTAATTTATCCAGGGTCATGTGGTAATTGGCGAAGAAATCACTGCTGGAAATATTGGTGGTCACATAGGTTGGATTTTTAGCGATTTTATCCAGATAGGACGGCTGGTCACCAAAACGGGTGGCACTGTTCGTTGAAAAGCTCAGGCTTCTGCCTATCAGCCCTTCCGCAGCCTCCTTGCTATAGGTTCCGGCGGAGCCATATGCGGCTACCCGGTCAATCACCCAGTCTCCGAAGAAGGTTTCCGCGCTTTGGGCCTGCTCCTCTGATAACAGGTATACAGCGTATACCGTTTCAGTACCTGTATCATAAAATACGGATAAATAGCAGTTATCATATTTAAAAAGCGCTTTCCCGTTGTTATCGCTCAGAGTGTCACCAAACACGTTTTTAAAGCGGTTTATACTGTCTCCAATTTTGGCACCGTTAAAATCTATGTCTGATTTATTTGTATATACCTGATTCGTGATGCCCTTGTCATCAAACCAGACTCTGATTCCCGGATTTGTAAATTCAAGACCGCCTTCATCCACCAGATTATAAATATCACCCAGCTTGCTGATCAACTCCTTTTTACTTAAACCCAGAAGTCCTTCCAATTCTGTAAGATTGCTCTGATCAGAGGTCCCGTAGCTTACCTGAGCTTCCGTAACCGCGGGCGTAGGTGCAGCTGTTACTGTTATCTCCGCTGCGTTATCCGTACTTTTACAGCCGGTTAAGCCAATCAAGCCGACGATCAAAATAAGCGTTATGGTTAATAACGTGCTTGGCCATTTGCTTTTCCTGTATTTAGTAATCATGATAATTCTCCTTTTATAATTCGACTTATGCTTCCATAACCCGGCAGTAGCCGGTATGAAGTTTGATTCTGAAAATAATTTGATCAGCTTTATTACTGTACTTCCATATCCCTGATATTCATCTTCCCTGAGATATTTCAAAGCTTCAGCATCGCAGGAAATCTCACAGTCCTCATGTATCTTATAAAAAGAAAACCATATGAGCGGATTGAAGAAGTAGATTATCTGTAAAAGAGTTAAAATCCAGTTGACAGTAATATCTTTTCTCTTGTAATGTGACAATTCATGAAGGAATACATACTTTATTTCTCGATCGCTCAATTGTTCCAGATATGCTTCCGATACCAGAATTTTCGTACGGAAGGATGAATAAAGGGAAGGTGTCCTGGATCTTTTCGTGGTGTATAACGAAATATTCTTCCGTATTCCCACGATACGCTTACACTCCCTGAGAATTTCATTCACTCTGGGATCGTTGAGCGGCTTGTAATTTTTTCTTACCTTAAGCGCAAAAATGATATTTATGTAGATGGTATAAACGGCTAGCAAAAGCATGCCTGACAACCATAAGATTGCTGATACCATCATAATAAGCACAGGTTTTGACTGCCCGCTGCCACCTATAGAGGCTGTATCGCCTGAATTGGATGAAACGGCTGTACCGGTTATGTCTGTTGTAGCTGTATCGGCCGCATTCCCTGTATCATTTGCATTCGTTGTACCTGCAGCCGTATTGCCGGAATTATCGGTACCCGCAGTGATTACAGGAAATTCAGGTGAACCTGCCTCAGCTTGATTAACATTTTCCGCATTATCCAGGATGGGAGCGAGAATTACATTCGCCGGCAGATTCAATTGCTGCGCTCCTATGTAGAATAAGTTAAGTGCACTCAGAGAGCTTTGCGGTGTAAACGGAAGCAGAAGCCGCACAAGCAACAGCATCCAGATATAATAATGCCATTTGGGGCTCATAGTCCTGCCAAATACCTTTTTGATCAGCAGGATAAGTACAATCATAATGCTGGAAATCGCTCCAAGATACATAATTTCACTAAATACCTTTAATAAAATATTCATCATACCTTACCTGCTCTTCTCGATTTTAGCAAGTTCTCCAGTTCATGGATTTCTTTATCCGACAGCTTCTCGTCCTTGATAAAATTCGAGATCAGCATGTTAAGGGAGCCATCGAAGCACTTTTCAAGAAATGTCTTCGTTTCTTCTTTTACACATTCCGCTTCCGTTACTGCTGCATAATACGAATAATAGGTATTCTCTTTTTTCGCTGTGATTGCACCTTTGGAAACCAGCCTCCTGATCAGGGTATGGATCGTCTTCGGATTCCAGTCGGTATCAGCCTCCAGTTCCTTTACGATCTCACTCCCAAGCCTGGGTGACCTTTTCCATAACACCCTCATAACCTTCCACTCAGAATCTGATATATTGTTCATGTTATTCTTTCCTTCCGTATTATAAATGTAGTACTATAGTTCCATATTACAATTGTAATACATAAATGTCAAGATGGATTATTAAAATTAAGAAAAACTTAAAGATTTGTAGATATGGAAGACTAAAAAACCCGTTGCAGAAAAGAAAATGACCATCACCGGATATTTTGAGAGATAAAGAGGAAAGGCCAAACCTTTTTGTCTGACCTTTCAATAAAAATTAAAGATACTCTTTATAGTTCTGCCCACAATAAAAAATCCTGGCGATAAAAACAACTTTATTCTTCTTATTAATCTTATATAGTATTACATAATTCTGTAAAGTTTATCCTTATGATGATGTAATGTCATTTATTAAAAACTCAATATTACTGATTGTTTGCTTAGTGGTTTTTATAAGCATCCAAAAAAAATTTTATTTGCTGGTAGAACCCAATGATGTTGTTGTTGGTTTTATTGCAAGTATGACAGATGATTGATATTAATATAAATGACTATAAATTAATAATTAACTGAAAACCACAAGCCTGGGCAACTTGTGGTTTTCAGTTAATTATTAATTAGTATTTAACGTGCTATTCATAGCGTTTTAAGGACCGATATAGTGGAGCTAAAGAAAGCCAAGTAACATAAAAGAATAAGAAAATCCTATCATAAAAATCTGGAGAATCTCAGATGGTTCAGCTTTTGAAGATTTTTAAGGATTTTACTCCAACCAAGAGTATCTTGTTTTTTCTTTGGATTTTTTGGTAGTAACTGGTGGTTTTTCGGTTAAGCCTTTTGCAACATTTAAGTTGCTGGATATAGTATTGGATGTATACATTATACCTGAATTTTTTATTTAATGCTGGAGAGCCATAATAACAGAAAATAACGGTAAGTATTTAAAACAAATTGCATGTACTGTAAGCCTTCGCACACATACCGGGAGTAACAATGACCAACTTGATATATCTTTCAATTTTATTTTTTTTAAGGATTTTGGGTGTATGTACTTTAAGTGAAGAATAAATTGCTGGAAATGGTGGTACTTACCTTTGAAACAAGATGTACTCAAGGGTTAGTATACTCTTTGTGAATAAAAACAAGGAGGAAAACAAAATGATAAAA
>JAEZNF010000479.1 GCA_023441845.1 Bacillota bacterium
TTGGTAATTATGTATTATTTTGGTTGATAATATTTTACCATATTTCTGAGGATTTTGCTATGCTTTATGGTCGAAAATTATTGATTTTTCAAGGTTCAGACTGCTTTTTTATGTGCGAAGTTTGAGTGATATAATATAAAACGTAATAATATAGAAAATTTAGAGGATTAACGAACAATCCGGGAGGCAGTATGAAATCAAAATTCTTTAAAATACTTCTATACACGCTGGTCGGCACAGCTTTATTGCTTTTATCTTTTGGTTTGCACCTGTCGATAGTTACAAACCGCACTTTTTTATCTTCAGATTATTTTTACAGTGCATTTGAAAACAGCAACGCCAAATCGGATTTAACGAAATTCATTCTGGAAAAAATCAGTGTAGAAAGCGTCAAACTTGATACCCAAACCAAAAAGGAAATCGAAGATATAGTAGGCGCTTCTACAAAAGGAATTTATTCCTTTATAATCGGTGATCATAAGAAACTTCCCGTTATTGACCTGACAGGGCACAGAGATCAGATAAAAGGATATTTCAAATCTTCTGTCGAGGGCAAAATCAACAGGGAAAAGGAACTTGATAAAATCAAACAGGCTATATTCTATGTTGAAAATAATCCGGAAGCCGATCTTGACTCCTTTTTTCTATCTACCGATAGTGGAAAAAAGTTAAAAATATCAAAGGATGCAGTGTTCAGGATAAAAGCTGAAATATTAAAAAACAAATCTTCAAATGTAAAAAACGATCCTGATAAAATTTTAAACCTGGTTATTGAGGAAATAGCCAATGAAACAGTTCTTAAGGAACATATAGGTTTAAAAATCGACCTTAATAAAAAAGAATTCAGGTTAACCGATAAAATTGATGAGAAGCCAAAAAGTCAAGGAGTATTCAATAATATTATGAAATTCAGCAACATAATCCTCCTTGCCCTCCTTATAATCCTGGTTTTTATCGGACTGCATTTTTTTGAAAAACGCCGGTTTTTAAGGATCTATTCAATATTGCTGTTTGTTCTTGCGCTTTTGGAAACAACTGCTGCTATAATTCTAAGATTGGTAGTGGGTGTCGCTTATGATTTCTCGGGCGATCATATCAAGGCTTCAGTCATAGAATTTATTCATAAAATGATTCAGGGTTTTCTGGGCCAGTACATAGTGTTGTCGCTGGTTTTTATTTTGCTGGCAGTAATCCTTTTCATAGTCAGCTTTTTCATAAAAAAAGGGGCCGGTACAGGTTTAACAATGGAGAAAGTAAAAAGTTTAAAATTCGTCAGCATATTTATCGCGGCAGGACTGGCTGCAGGATGTTTTATTGTATTCAAACAGGTATTCGGTATTATTCATACTATAAACTACATCCGGAGTACAATTTCAGTATTTAAATTCGACGATATTTTTAATATTTTCATATAACAGATATTTAAGCCCGCCGAAAAACCGTCGGGCTTATTTACGGTATTATCAAGAGGCTTGGATTATCGTCCGGGTTTATTCTGTTCTACCAGGAAAATTTCCATAGTTCCAAACATTTTAATACTCGTGCAATTAACTCCTCCTGTATAAAGCAATTAATATTACAATATTCCCCATTATTGTAATATATTTGCACACTCAGTTCGATTGATTTCTTTTGTTTTTATAAGTATTCTCTAAAAGAATTCGTGCCCGGAATTGAACCAGGCAAATACATATTTTGAAATGACAACTTATCATTACTTTGTCGCTTTATATAATTATTTAATATAAGTTTTTTGCATTTTCATATTTTGCATCTTGCATTTATATTTCGAATGTATTAAAATTAATACATAAGCACACACCATTCAAAGGAGGTATATTATTATGCTTAATTGTAATTTGTGCAATTATATCAAATCCATTCAAAAATCTGAAGATGTGGATTTTTGCAATAAATACCTTTGCGAGTTTTCAAACGAAACACTTACCGAAGAAGATATTTTTAACTTATGTATACATCCCTGCTACCACATTAAGCAGCGGTAATTCTTATATTTGTATTTGGAAATTTCCTTGTGAAAAAAGGAAAATCCGGAGTCTCGGTATACATACGAGTTCTTCCGGATTTTCCCTTTTTATCCATATTAGGAAATTTTACAATTAAATATCATCTATAAATTTCAATGTTTTATCAATAAAAAGTATTCCGTCAAGGTGGTCTATCTCGTGGCATAGGCATTTTGCCATATCACCCTCACCGTTAATTAATATCTCTTCGCCTTTTTCATTAAGTGCCTTTACCTTAACCTTAGCCGGACGGATCAATTTGCCCCATTTCAGTTTACCCGATCCATCACGGACACTCAAACAACCTTCGACCACGTTCTGAGTACCTTCAGTTTCGATAATCTCCGGGTTAATCAAGTTAATAAGGCCTTTGCCCATATCAATTACAACCACTCTCTTCAAAATACCTATCTGCGGCGCAGCCAACCCTGCACCATCAGCTTCGTACATTGTTTCTGCCATATCCTTTAAAAGTTCTGTCAGTCTATCATCTATTTTTTCTACCTTTCTGCACTTCTTCCTAAGCACATCGTCTCCCAATTCCCTTATATTTCTTAAAGCCATCTATATTCCCTCCGCCTGTTACAGATCAATATTGAACAAAACATAATCATTATAACACATTATTACATTTTCTTCATTACTAAAGATAAACAACTCTATACCTTAAAATATTAAGTAACGAAAAATAGCGATGCCTAAACGCTTTTTGCCACTTATAAAATTAATTATAAAGTTTTTATCTATTATATGCACATAAATTTGCAATGCTCTAACATTCAATATTTTACAGAGAAACACGGGTGATTTATCTTAATCTTTCTACCAGTTATCAGATCCTTTAACATCGGGAACAACATTATTAAAAGCCGATATAGCAACTTCAACCTGCTGCTCGTCCGGCTCTTTTGTCGTAAAATACTGGAACAGCATACCGGGAGCCCTTATTATATCCGCCAGCATTGAATTACTCGCCCCTGCCAGTTTAAACAATTCAAAAGACAATCCCGCAACTAGAGGCATTAACAAAAACCTGATCAGCACATTTAACCAGGTACTGTACCAGCCTAAAAAGGAAAACACCAGAATGCTGACAACAAGTACCCAAAACATATATGATGTACCGCACCTGGGATTTTTAGTCGAATACCTCATAACATTACCTACAGTGAGGTCTTCCCCATTTTCATAGCAATTGATTGTTTTATGCTCTGCTCCATGATATTCCCATACCCTTTTTATATCCTTCATTCTTGAAGCTAAAGCCAGATATCCCAGAAACATTGATATTCTTATAGCCCCTTCAAAGAAATTGTAATACATTACTCCGAGGTATGTACTCTTGTCAAAATGTAAAAACGAGGCCAAAATATTGGGAAGCAATATAAAAAGCCCTATACTGAAGGCAAATGAAACCATCAGTGAAAAATAAACCACGGCATCTTATAACCAGTTTCCAAATATATTTTCCAGTAGTTTATCTAT
>JAEZNF010000588.1 GCA_023441845.1 Bacillota bacterium
ATTTATCAGAGATTATTTAAAAACACAATACAATTTATATGCTATTGAAGCAGGAAGTTTTGTCCAACTCTTCCTATTGTCCGTTCAAGGAGAAGGGGTACAAAACTTAGCTGAATTCATCTAACAACTGATAGAATAAAATCCTGTCATAGTCAATGTTTTCTATGCCGTACTCTTTAAAAAGAAGCGGTATCCACTTTTCATCGAAGTTAAAAGCAAGGCTTCTTGCGGCCAGGGCCAAATCCTGGTATCTGTCCGCTATGCCGCCCCTTCCCAGGTCAATAAATCCGCTTATAGTCCCATTACTAATTATTATATTTGGCAGGCAATAATCTCCATGCGTAAATACAAGCTCCTCATTAGAAGGCCGTGTTGCCGTCAGTTCCCGGAACAGGTCGTCAGCCTTCCTTCCCCTGCGTACAGCATCAAATTTGTCTTCATTTACCAGCCCGTTTTTAACACGGTATTCGGCCTCTTTTACCTTTACGTCCAAACTTCTGTCAAACGGACAGCCTGCTATATTTAAGCCGTGTATCATCTTAAGGCCTTCTGCCAAGAGGCGTACAAGCTCCGGCATATTGTCTTTATACGACGGATCACAGGATAGGATTCCTTTTATTTCACCTGTCAGAAGATACTCATTTTCATTATCTTCTGTAAAAGCTATTACTTCGGGCACCGGAAGCTTCCCGTAAAGCCATCTCAATATTTCAGCTTCTCCCGATAGGCTTCTATTAAGTATTTTGGGCATAATCTTCAAGTACCTGTTTTGTTTGTTTTTAAATAGAAATGTTTTTGCTCCCGACTCGCCTATCGTAATCCTCAAAAAACTGTTGCCTTCAATCTCGCTTGTGAGCTCAAGCGGCAGCATATCAATATTAAATTCATTCATTTTTTTCCTAATCCTTTTCCTGTGTTTTTAAAAAATCGGGTCGATTGCATACAATAATTGCAGATGTTCTTGGTAAGGCTAACTACTTCTTCACTATAAAAACAATCCCTATTGTAATAAATGCCAGGGATAAAGCGATAAAAGCAAATCCCAGTACCTTCATATCAGCAATAAAATAACCTACCGATGCCCCTAAAAATAGGATTCCTGCTATAAGATACATGTTACGTGCAAGTTTATTCTGCATAATAAATTGCTCCTTCTATTAATACGAATAATCTTCTACAGCTTCTTTCAGAATCAATACTGTCTAATATAACTCTCATACGTTTCCCTTATAGAAGTACACATTTCACTGCTTTTAAACTCCTTTACCCCTTCAAAAGCCCTTACCTTCATAATACCCATTATGCTGTTGGTAACGAACATCTCATCTGCCTGCCCGATATCTTCCAAAGAAAATTCCCCTTCATGTACTTTAAAGTTCTCAATTACCCATTCTCTCACTATCCCGTTCAAAATACCGCAGCTGATCGCCGGTGTATAAATTATGCCTGATTTAAGAAAAAATATGTTTGAGACACATCCCTCAGCAAGCTTATCATGGACGTTTAGAAATATTGCCTCTTCAAAACCTTCTCCGGAAGCCTTCTCCTTTTCAAGTATACTGTCTGTGTAGTTAAGGGATTTTATATAAGTTACATGGCTAAATGGGTTTCTTTTTAACGCACTCAGTTTTAGATTAAAGCCTCCGATATAGTCTTCAGGCTTATATGGGACTTCTCTTGTGCTTATTACGGTATTTTTTTCTGTTGCGATTACCTTTAAGACACAGTTTTTGATCTCATATTTCTCAACACATTTCATGATATATTCTTCATCAACCTGATTATGTATATCAAGCTTGGTAAGGCCGTTTTTCATTCTTTGACAATGCTGCTTTAAAAAAACAGGCCTATCTTTAACCAATATGGTTTCAAATACACCGCGCCCGAAATTATAGCCGCTATCCAATATTATACTTTCTTCACGGCTTATATTACCGTTTACAATTATCATTTATATCACCCTCATCAATGCTTTTGCTTTATCAAGGGTTTCCTGATACTCATCTTCTTCAATAGAGTCCCACGTAATCCCTCCGCCTACCCCGAAATAAACCGTATCATTCTTTTTAACAATTGTCCTTATAACTATGTTAAAATCTGCATTGCCGTCAAATGAAAAATAGCCTATACAGCCCGTATATATCGACCGGTTTATTCCTTCGAGCTCATCTATTATTTCCATTGCCCTGATTTTAGGAGTTCCGGTTATAGAGCCACCGGGAAAGCATGCTTTTAAACAGCTTGCAGCGCTTGTCCCATCCTTAAGCTCACCTATTACTGTTGATACCAGATGAAAAACCGTGCTGTATTCTTCAAGCTTAAACAATTCGGTTACCTTTACCGAGTTAGGTTTGCAAACCTTGCTCAAATCATTCCGCTCAAGGTCTACAATCATCAAAAGCTCAGCCTTGTCCTTTTCACTGTTTAAAAGTTCATTGCTGAATTTAATATCTTCCTCATCATTTTTTCCCCTTGGTCTAGTACCCTTAATGGGTCTTGTCTCAACCTGATTATTTACAATCTTTATAAACCTTTCGGGTGATGAAGATATTATGTCAAATTCATTAAGCCGCATTAAAGCCGCAAAGGGTGCCGGATTTATTTTTCTCAAATCTCTATAAATATCATAAGTATCCCTATTTGTCTTTGCTGTAAATCTTTGAGTCATATTTGCAATATAAATATCACCGCTCCTTATATAATCCCTTACTTTAGAAACGGCTTTTATATATTCCGGACGCGTAAAGTTTGACCGGAAGGTTGCCGAACTGTTTTTAACATCCTTATATTCAACTTTCCCCTGATGAGCTATTTTTCTCTCTATTGTATCAACGCTCTCCTCATGGCTTTTTAATACTCCGCAGGAGGAAATATATTTTCTGTCCAATTTTTTATCAAATATTATTAAGTTATCATAAAATATAAAGTAGTAATGCGGAATTATTAAATCCTCTTTGGAGGTTAGCTCAATATCCTCCAGCTTAAGCCCCATATCATATGAAAAATACCCGATACATCCCCCTATAAAAGGAATTTCGGTGGTATTTTCTGTTTTATAGGTGTTTAATATTTCATCAAGCTTATCAAATACATCGCAATCATATTCCACTCCGTTTATTTCACATTTATTATGCCGCCCTCTAATAATAGTAAACGGGTTTATTCCGATAAAAGAATACCTTGAAAGATTATCACACTCTGTCCCGCTGTCTAAAAAAATTACTTCCTTTTCTTCTTTAAAAATTGAGTAAACATCGAATGCATCTAAGTCAGTGAAAATTTCTTTTAAAAATATTTTCATATTCCACCCCAAAAATTCTTACATATATCCACAAAGTTATTTAATAAGCTATGCCCGCACTCTGTCAGCTCGGCTTCCGGATGAAACTGTACCCCTTCAATGCAATACTCCTTATGCCTTAACCCCATTATTACTCCATCTTTAGTTTCACATGTAACCTTAAGACAATCGGGCAGAGTTGATTTTTCTACTATTAACGAATGGTACCTTGTAACACTTAACGGATTTTTTATTCCTTTAAACAGCCCATCATTATCGTGCGTTACTATAGAGTTTTTACCGTGTACCGGTTCAGCCCCTTTTACTACATCTGCCCCAAAAGCATACCCTATTGCCTGATGCCCCAGACATATTCCTAAAATAGGGATTTTGCCTTTCAAAGTATTGATAATATCCAGAGAAACCCCCGCATCTTTCGGCGCCTTAGGCCCTGGAGAAATGATTATACCTTCCAGATTCATTCCTTTAATATCGTCCGGTGTAATGCGGTCATTTCTACATACCATAACCTCTTGTCCCAGTTCCTGCAAATATCTGACTAAATTATATACGAAAGAATCATAATTATCTACCATTAAATACATTGTTTTACCCCCAAAAATATGTAAACTTCGCCATTAAAATAATTACATCTGCCTCTTTACAGTTTTATACTCATCATTTAACCTAAAATAAGGGCAATCGTGGAAAGAATTGCTCAAAAATTTCCCCATTTCATCTTCGTCTAAATTAACATTACATTCATGACAGTTGTACTCTTCATCATAAATGTAATTTATGCAGTAATCACAATTTGTTTTGCCCTTCATTCCATAAACCTCCATAAAGTAAAATTAAAGGCCCAAACCTGCACTTTCAGGAACAAGGAAAGCTTCATAATCTAAAAGAACTTATCTCAATTCATTAGTTATTATTTTAAAAATTATATCATACATTATGTAAGTGTATAAATAAATTATAAAACAGTCTTAAGAAATCGCAAACTAAATATGGAAATAAATTATTTTTATGTTGAATTTTAATTAGTTATGTGATATTTTTAGATTTACGGTCAGGTGGATAAAATGTGTATTAGAGGCATATGCTGCCTGAAACCGGTTTACTTTATATATGATGCATATATAAAGTAATAAAGTCTTTGAGGAAATCATTATATGCTTTTGGAATTGGAATATTTATATGTAAATACGACGAACTCTATACCTTAATTTATTCTTAGTCCGGCCACTGAACCTGGCTGCGTTGATTGCATACAACCTGTAACGAAAAATCCGGCAGCATGGGGTTTTGCAGGCCGAAGTAAACTTAATTTAAAGTTATGCATTATGTACCTATAAGGAACAGGAAGTAATAAATTAAATATAAATTTTAAGGAGGAGTAACAATGGTTTCAAAAAAAAGTTTTATTAAGAGTCTATGTTTTATTCTGTCAAGCATTTTAATTCTGAGCATGATGACCGCCGTTAATCTATCTGCAATTTCAGCGGACTATACTAATGGGAATCCGTCATCAGAAAAAGTACCTGTAGATGAAATTGGTCTTGATTCCGCGGGAAGAATGGTTGCCTACTTCGGTTCACCTTTTATTGACGGTGAAGTTGATGATGTATGGAACAATGCACAAGAGGTTATACCGCAATATGCAACAGAGGGAGTTTATGCTTCAGGCACTTTTAAAACCTTATGGGATGACAATGCTTTGTATGTCCTTGCGCAAGTAAAAGACGAATTTTTGTCAGTACAGTCACCTAATCTATATATGCAGGATTCTGTAGAAATCTTTTTAGATGAGAAAAATGATAAGACAGTAGATTATAATGTAGATGATCTGCATTTTAGAGTAAATTGTGAAAATTCCCCGTCATCGGACATTGGAGATATAGAGCGGTTATACACCGGAGCGAAAAAAACGGAGGATGGATACATAATTGAAGCAAGAGTTGCTTTGAAGGACATTCCTTCAAACGGAAAAGTTCTTGGGTTGGATTTACAGATTAATGATGGAGTAGATACAACAAGAGCCGGTACTATTAATGTTTTTGATTCAACAGGCAATGGATGGAAAGACACAAGTAAATTCGGAGAAATCTTGCTTACCGGAAAGGCAGATGGTGCAGTCAGTGG